>DATMTC010000162.1:0-55275 GCA_035565115.1 Microbacteriaceae bacterium
GGGGGCCTGATTCTCATGGGCGATAACATCCCGGCGTCGCCCGAGCTGCTCAGCCAGGAAACCGCGGCGATCAGCGCAGATCCGGGCCTTCCCGTGCTCATCGCAACGGATGAGGAGGGCGGGGACGTCGCCAGGTTGGGCTGGGACGCCGGGCCAGGGGCCGACCAGCTGAAGAACCTTCCGTCCACCGCAACACACGACGCGTTCGCCGCTCGAGCACAATTGCTGCAGCAGGCCGGCATCAACGTGAACTTCGGCGTCATCGCAGACACGACATCCGATCCGCA
The DNA here is from genome assembly GCA_035565115.1 of Microbacteriaceae bacterium. GTDB lineage: Bacteria > Actinomycetota > Actinomycetes > Actinomycetales > Microbacteriaceae > Rathayibacter_A. The sequence continues at coordinate 288 of DATMTC010000162.1, forward strand.
ATCGTTCATCTACGATCGCGTGCTCGGCACAGATCCGGCGTCAGCCGCCGAACGGGTCGCTGCCGCAGTTTCAGCGGAGCACGGGACCGTGCTGTCGACATTGAAGCATTTTCCTGGCCACGGCGAAACCGAGGCGGATTCGCACCTGACCGTTCCGACGACAGCGATCTCGATGGATGAGTGGACAATGCGGGATGCGCCGCCGTTCCGGGCGGGCGTGGGAGCCGGGGCAGAGCTGGTCATGTTCGGACACCTGGTGTACAGCGCCGTGGATGACGTGCCTGCCAGCTTGTCGGCGCGATGGCACGAGATCTTGCACGACGACCTGGGGTTCACCGGAATCACGATCACCGACGACCTTCGGATGCTGCAGGACACCGGGCTTGCGCAGTATCAGAACCCAGCTGAGAACGCCATCGCGGCACTGCAAGCAGGCAACACCATGCTGCTGTTCGTGACCGCAGCCGACCCGGCCCAAGACGGAATCGACCCTGGGCAACTCATCGCCGACATCGTCGCTGCCGTGCAAGCTGGCCGCATCTCACAGCAGCAGATCGACACCGACGCGCGACAGCTCCTGATCGCGCGCCGCACACTGGCGCACGGCGGTTAGCCGTTGTCTGCCGACGTGGCCGGACTTCCTGGTGAAACCGGATGCCGTTTGGCGTCCCGTCGCATCAGAGCAGTCTCGATCGGTCCGTTGACGACGAACAAGGCGAATGCCCACGAACCGATCAACGGCGCAAGCGCAACAACTCCCGCGCCGACCACGACCACCGTGACGTTCGCCCATCTAGTGGCACGAATGCGCTCCTGGGTCATACCCTCCACCATGCCGCGGCCCTGAGCCGTCAGGTAGAACCACTGCATGCTGCCGAACAGAATGACGACGAAAAAGTTCGCTGGCATCAGGGAGCGGCCGAGGGGAAGTGCGTTGTACGCGCTGTTGATGCTGGTCGTGAACGGAATGAGCACAACGGCCAAGAGCCGCAGCGAGTTGAGCGTCAACACGGTCGAGTCGACGCGGCGAACGTGCTCGAATTGCCTGGTGTGCACCACCCAGAGCAGGCAGAGCAGCAGAAAACTGATGAAGAAGCTCGTGAAATGGTCGTGTAGTCCGACCAGTGCATCCCACAGCCTGGCATCGCTTTTGATTGCGCCGAACCCGTCGATGCTGAGGTCAAGTACAAGCAGCGTGGCAGCGATGGCGAAGATTCCATCCGTGTATGCCTCGAGCCGCCTGGTCGACACGTTCTCACGCCTGCGCCTGCGGTCCCCAGCCATACCGGAATGCTAGCGCGGCGGTGCTAGTCAGCTGCAATTTCCTCGTGAATGCGGCGCAGGTCCTCCAGTAACGATCCGAGAAGGACCCAGTGGCTGGGATGCGGTGTTGCAACAACAAGAGGGGCGGTCAGGGCTGGCGATTCCTGCTCGACGTCGTGATGGACGGTTCCACCGGCCGCGGTGCTTGCACGCAGCAGCAGATCATGCGATGCCCGCCTCAGCTCGTCGGCGATCGCGCGCACGGTCGGCTCGCGGCGCAGGTCGTCATCGTAGTGATCGTGCAGGGCGCGAGTCATGCCGATCGTACGAGTGACAAGGGCGGGCATCCGTGCGAAGAGCGTTTCGTCCGCTGCAAGCGCCCGCCTTGCCTTGGCCGCTCGCGGATTGAACGCAAGGCTGTCGTGCGCTGCCGCCAATTCGCCCTGGGCCTTCTCCTGCATGGAGCGCAACAGTCGCGCAGTGACCATCAGCTCAGTGAGTTGCCCCGCAGATTGCTCGGAGACGAGCGAGACGGCGAGCCGGTCGAGAGACGAAGCGATTTCGGTCGCGAGGCGCGTCAGCGACTGCTGAAACGGTGCAAGCAGAACGGGCGGAACAATCGCAATGTTGACCACGATGGCGATCGCAGCGCCGATGACCGTTTCGATGATCCGCTCGAACGCGTAGTCGGGGCTTGCCGCTCCGATCGACAGCACGAGCATGGCGCTGATCGGCACTTGATTCCCCGACCCAGCACTCAACCTGAGCATCCACGCGACAAAGATCGCCAACACGATTGCCACGAGCACGATCCAGCTGCTGCGGCCGAAGACCAATCCGACCCCGTATGCGACAAGGACGCCGATGATGACGCCCAGGCTGCGCTCGATCGCCTTGCCAACAGACTGGTTGACGCTCGGTTGCACAACCAGCAAGGCGGCGATGGCGGCGAACACCGGAATCTGGGCTGGAAACACGATCGAAGCGACGAGCCATGCCGCGACGGTCGCGGTGGCGGCCTTGGCCGACTGCAGAAGAGGCAGCCTGGTCGATGCACGAAATGCTGAGGCGAATCGCATGGTTCACACCGGCGTTGCGGTTGAGGATGGCATTCGGTAGTTCGCATACCGTTGTGCCGAAGCGCGAAACGCCGAGCATTCGCGCTGACTCATCGTCGTGAACGGTTCGGCGACAAGCGGCGCTGACCCCGCCTGCGCGGCCGGTGCATCCGCGCGACGCCAGGTTCCAATCACCCGGCCACGGGAAATGATCGTGGGCTTGAACACCCCATTTCCGCCAGGAACGATTCGAGACACGAATGCTGCGTCGATCACGCGGCTGCGGTCTTTGTAGCCGAGAAAATACTCGTCGAATCCCGGCAGGGCCCGCACATGCGTAATCGGCAGCGGCGCAGCAGCATCCGCAAGCTCTGCGAGCATCAGATAACTGACGCCGTCCGACTCGGTTTCGACAAGCGCGGTCGAGGCGATGACACGTGCCCGCTTGGCCTGCGCCATCGTCAGTCCGCTCCACCAGGCGAAATCCGCCAGCGTCGCCGGTCCATGCCCGGTCAGATAGCCGGTCAGGAACGCGGCGAGCGCTTCATCGGGATCCAGTCGTTCCTGCGATGTGATCCACTCGTCGCTCAGCACCAGGGCCTGCTGATTGGCGGATGGCGGTCCCCACACGAGCGTTCCGGTCTGCGCGAGATAGTAGATCAGGTGGTACCCGCGTTGTCCGGCCGTCGCGATTCCGGCGTTCTCCATGGCACTCATAAAGCCTGACCTCGGCAATGAGCGTCCCCCGGACAACACCTCGAGCGCCGTGTCGCGAGCCATGCCAAGCGTCAGATCGTCGATTTCGAGTTCGCGGCGGCGCGTTTGGGTTCGCGCCAGCATGCGAGGTGTCGTGAGCGCGAGCATCCAATTCAGCTGCGCGGCGGGCACGATGTGCAGGGTGCCGCGCATCGGCCATGAGCGCACAAGAGAACCGGACGCGAACGCGGCCGCGATGTCTGACGTGGTCGTGCCGGGAGTTCGCACGCCGAGCGCCCACCCTGCCTGCCCGTAATCCTGGGCCTGCACGGCGAGCATGTGCCGCGCGACCGATTCGAGCGTGGCTTCGGCAGTTCCGAGCAATCCGTGCGAGTGCAATCGAAAACGGATGAGGTCACGCAGCCCGTGCTCGCTCACTGCTCATCCACGATCCCGCGCTGCTCAAGTTGCTCGAGCAGGCCAGCGCCGTCAGGTGCGTATACCCACGGAACCCCGCTGGCATCCGAGTGCTTCTCCGCCTTCGACCTGCCCCCGGCAAGAACCGCCTCGCCGGTCGAGAGCTGACGGATGGCTACAGCGGCGACACTGTTCGGGTGACTGCTTGCGAACTCTCCGTACAGTTCCTCGTCGTGTTGACCGTCGTCCCCGACCAGCACCCAGCGCAGTCCGGGGAACTCTTCTGCAAGACGGGCGAGGGTTTCACGTTTGTGTTCCCTACCGCTTCTGAACAAGCGGTCATGGGTCGGTCCCCAATCGGTGAGCAGCAGCGGGCCGGCAGGGAACAGATTTCGGGAGAGAAACCTGGTGAGCGTTGGCGCAACATTCCACGCACCCGTTGAAACGTAGATCACGGGAACCCCGTGCGCCGTCGAAGCAAGGCGTTCAAGGAGCACCGCCATGCCTGGCGTCGGAACCCGTGCATGCTCATCCAACACGAACGTGTTCCACGCCGCCAGCAGTGGTCGCGGAAGCGCCGTGACCATCACAGTGTCGTCGACGTCAGAGACCACACCGAAACGCGTCGAAGGGTCGACGATGCACAGCGGCGCCTTCGAGATCCCTCCTGAATCCGTCGCGCGCAACGTCACGGTGTGCCAGCCAGGATTCAATTGCACAGGGATGACTTCGTCGATCACCCCGCCGCGATCCGGCTGAACCTGATGCGTGACACCTTCGATCTCGACTTCAACGATCACGTCTGCGACCGGCACGCTCGTAAAGCTGCGCCAGCCTCTGACGCTCTCTTCTCGCTTGCGGTACTTGCGTTCTGCTCTGCTTCCCGGCCTCGGTTCCTTTGCAAGCACGACGCGACCGAGCACGCGCGCCCAACTCGGGGATCCGTACCCTGTGTACGGGACGATGGTCGACAAATGGCCGCGCTTGCGTGCGCGTCTGGCGCGAAAGTCGTGAAACGCGTCCTCAATTCGGGCAGCACGATGCGGCACGGGAGCCGGGCTCGCGGAATCGTCCGGTGAAAACGCCATTGACTTAGTCTGTCATGTCATGTGCCGCGTGAAGGGGACACCAGGACACGGCCGTGCTGAGGTGCAATACAGGCCGTTCGCCCGTATGATCGCACCAGCGCTGTGGATTGCTCACCTACACGTGGGATGCGGGTGAGTCCGAACTTTCACGGCCGCTCACGAAGGAGTAATAACCAGTGCCACTTGATCATCTCCTGCCAGATAAGGAATCGGGATCGGTACCACCAGTACGAACGGAGCCGGTTCAAGGTCGGAGCGCAGCCAGGGTGGATGCCCTTCTTGATGCAGTGGCTGCAGTTGTCGATGAAATCGGATTCGAACGATTGACGACGGCGATGGTCTCAGAGCGAGCGGAAGCGTCGATCGGAACCGTGTACCGATACTTTCCGGATCGCATCGCGCTCCTACAGGGCCTGCGCGATCGCGCGGCGCAACGCTTCAGGACCCGGGTCATCGAGTTGATTGATGAGAAGAAGCCAGAGCACTGGTGGGACGCTGTGGACTGTGCGCTCGAGGCGTTCACCCAGATGTACCGAACCGAACCGGGCTTTCGCATCATCCGGTTCGCGGACACCGAACGGATCAGCAGCGATCAGGACAGCCCGTACCAAGCGGAGTTCTTTGCGGCCAGATTCGGCGACATCCTCGCAGAGGAATACGGCCTGCCGTCGGGTGACGAGTTGACTTTTCATCTGAACATCGGAGTGCAGATCGGAGATGCCCTGATTACACGTGCATTCCAGGTGTCGCCGGATGGAGACGAGAGGATCATCGCCGAGGCTCGATCTGTGGTCCGCGGCTATCTCGCCGGCTACTACGAGGACGACAGCATCGAGTAATCGGGAATGTCGGAGGCTCGTGCCAGTGTTAGGACACAAGAACGCTTTGCCAAACTCGGCGAATGGTGTTTCAGTGGTCTCTGGTGACCAATAAGCCCGCTTCGGGGAATGAGCCGCATACATGTTTGAGCACGCACGGTGATCGAGTTCCGGTCGGTAACCAAGGAGTTCCCCGACGGCACAGTGGCCGTTCGGGACTTCAGTCTTGTGATTCCTTCTCGCAAGATCACGGTGCTCGTGGGTTCGTCAGGCAGCGGCAAGACAACCCTGTTGAGAATGATCAACCGGATGGTCGACCCGACCTCTGGTTCCGTCGAGATCGACGGCGACGATATCGCGACCCTTGAACCGGTGGCCCTGCGTCGCAGCATTGGGTACGTCATGCAGAACTCGGGACTGCTTCCACATCGCAAGGTCGTCGACAATATCGCAACTGTTCCTGTTCTGCGCGGCGTCAAGAAGACTGCGGCCAGAAGCCGCGCACTCGAGTTGATGGACACGGTTGGCCTGGACCGCTCGCTGGCCGACAGGTACCCAGCGCAGCTCTCCGGAGGTCAACAGCAGCGTGTCGGAGTGGCGAGAGGTCTTGCCGTCGACCCGAACATCCTCTTGATGGACGAACCGTTCGGCGCGGTCGACCCTCTTGTTCGCGCCGAACTGCAGCACGAACTGATGCGCCTGCAGCACGACCTCGATAAGACTGTCGTGTTCGTGACGCACGACATCGATGAAGCATTTCTCCTCGGTGACCAGGTCGTCATCTTCAAGAAGGGCGGAATCGTGGCACAGGTCGGCACTCCGGCCGAGATTCTTGCACGGCCGGCAGACGATTTCGTCGCGAGTTTTGTTGGCGCAGATCGCGGAAAACGCGCACTGAAACTGATCGACACCCCAGACGGTCGCATCGTCGTCGACAGTGATGGCCGTGCGGCGGGAGTGCTGACCGACGGCGCACGTGCACACAACGGTGTTGCCGAGACGGCAGCACATGAGGCAAAGGCCACCCCAGGCAATGGGATGGGTGCTTCGGCGCAGGGTGAAGCGGGGTCGTGAGCTGGTTCTGGTCGAACTTCGGCTTGATCTGGCAACTCACGATCAATCACGTGGGGTTGAGCATTCCACCGATCCTGGTCGGCTTCGTGCTGTCTGTCCCCATCGCATGGCTCGCCAATCGGTTCCGCTTGAGCCGTGGAGTCATCCTGTCGATCGCCGGCCTGCTTTACGTGATTCCATCGCTGCCGCTGTTCATCGCCATGCCGAGCATCATCGGGACGAAAAGTCTCGATCCGATCAACGTGATCGTGGCATTGAGCATCTACGGACTCGCACTGATGGTGCGAACATCGGCGGATGCGCTCGCATCCGTCGACGGCGATGTACGGCTATCTGCGACATCCGTCGGATTTTCGGGCTGGGGACGGTTCTGGAGCGTTGATCTGCCGCTTGCCGGTCCGGTGATGCTCGCCGGTGTTCGCGTGATCTCGGTGAGCACCGTGAGCCTGGTCAGTGTCGGTTCGATCGTCGGCGTCAGCAGCCTGGGCAATCTGTTTCTTGACGGGTACGCCAGGTACTTTCCTGAGGAGATCGTTGTCGGGATCATCGGAACCCTGTTGATCGCCGTCGTTTTCGACGTCGCGATCGTGATCGCAGGCAGACTGCTGATGCCGTGGACCCGCAGTTCGCGACGCGCTAACCGGCGCGCAAGAGCTGCAACAGCACAAGCGGTGAGTTCGGCATGAATCAGTTCATCGCAGCGTTCGCGTGGATCTTCGACCCTGCGCACTCCATCGGTCCCAACGGAATCCCGATGCGTGTTGGCGAACACGTTGTGTACACGCTTCTGACGCTCGTCATCGCAATGGCGATCGCCCTGCCTGCCGGGTTTGCGGTCGGTCACACCGGCCGAGGCAAGACGCTTGTCGTTCAGATCTCAGGCGGACTTCGTGCACTTCCGACCCTGGGCCTGGTCACCTTGCTCGCCCTGCTGGTCGGGATCGGATTGATCGCGCCGCTGATCGCCCTGGTGATTCTTGCGTTGCCGCCCATTCTCGCCGGCGCATACGCCGGACTCGAATCGGTCGAGCGAACCACGATCGATGCTGCAAGGGCGATCGGCATGACCGAATGGCAGATCTTGACCAAGGTTGAGATTCCGCTCGCATTACCGCTGATCATCGGCGGCATCCGTTCGTCGTGCCTGCAGGTGGTAGCAACCTGGACCGTCGCGGCCGTGCTGCCGCTTGGCGGGCTCGGCAGATACATTCTGGATGCCATCCCCAGCCTTGATTACAGCGAAATGCTGGCAGCGTCGATCTTGGTCACGGTACTGGCCTTGGTCGCAGATGGCCTATTCGCCATCACGCAAAGAGTTGTCGTCCCGCGCGGCGTCGTCGCCGGCCGGGTGCAAGAGGTGCGGGTGAGAACAGTGCGCTCTCGTCCGGGTGCAGGCAGCAACCTGCCAGACCGCCAATCCAGCTGAAAATCCAATCCAGCTGAAAACACAGAAAGGTTCAACAATGTTGGCAAGAAGAAGAGGCCTGATTGCCGCCGGCGTCCTCGCAGCGGGGGCGTTGGTTCTCGCCGGATGCTCGTCAGGCAACCCATTGGACTCCGGGAGTTCCGCATCATCGTCGTCCGGGTCGGATTCGATCATCGTCGGATCTGCTGCGTTCCCCGAAAACGAGATCATCGCGCAGATCTACACGCAGGCGCTGGCAGCAAACGGCGTGAAGGCGACAATTAAGCCGAACATCGGGCAGCGTGCCGTGTATCTGGCCGCGCTGAAGGACGGCTCGATCGATCTCGTGCCGGAATACACGGGGAACCTGCTGCAGAACTACGACAAGAACTCCACGGCTCAGTCCAGCCAAGACGTATACGCAGCGCTCAGCGATGCGTTGCCGAAGGGTTTCGAGGTGCTTGACCAGTCCAAAGCCGAGGACAAGGACTCGTACAACGTCACGAAGGAGTTCTCGGAGACCAACAAGGTCACCAGCCTGGCCGACCTTAAGGGTCTGAACAAGTCGCTGACGGTCGCTGGCAACCCTGAGCTCGGCGACCGGCCATACGGGATCCCAGGACTGAAGTCGGTTTACGGCGTCGATGCGACCCTGTTGCCGATCAACGACAGCGGTGGCCCGAACACGGTCAAGGCGCTGCTGGCCGGGCAGGCACAACTCGCTGACATCTACACGACGACGCCATCGATCAAAGCGAACAATCTCGTGACGCTCAAAGATCCGAAGAACATGATCGTTGCGCAGAACGTGGTGCCGCTGATCAACACCAAGAAGGCCAGCGACAAGGTGACGGGTGTGTTGAACAAGATCTCGGCATCGCTCACCACTGACGACCTGATCGCAATGAACACCAAGAGCAGCGGCGACGCGAAAGAGTCCGCGGCGCAGATCGCCAAGGAATGGCTGTCAGAGAAGAATCTGTTCGGCTAGGTGAAAGCCAGCGCGCTACGTGAGCGCCTCGACGGCCCCGTCGATCAGGCGGCGGCTTTCGAGGCGCTCTTCGCGGGCGAGCGATATGCGTTCTGGTTGGATCGTGGGCGCTCTGGCGTCAGCCTGATGGGGTCAGCAGGCTCGGGCGCGTCAGTTGTGACAGCGTCTGTCACGTCAGGCACGCTGACCAGGCTGGATGCGACGGGCGCGGTGAACGAGACACGGCGCCAGTCGATCTTCTCGTTTCTGCGTCAGGAGCAAAGCAACAGATCGCTGGACGTCGGGGCATCTGGCTGGGTGGGCTGGATCGGATACGAGGTAGGGGTCGATGCCTTGGGCCTTCCTGCTGCGGCGTCCCGCTACCCTGACGCCGCCCTGATGCGCTTCGACCGGTCGGTTGCATTCGACGCGAACTCGATCACGGTCACGGCCGAGGGAGGCGAAGCGGGCCGCGAGTGGATGTCTGCGGCGGTCATGGCACTTCGCCGGCTGCGTCATGAACCCGAGACGGTTGAGCCGCCCGCTGCCGTTGGGCTCGAGCAGATTGCGGCCGGGTCGTGGCGGCACAGCGACGACGACTACATTGCCATGGTGCGAGCATGCCAAGAGGCCATTGTGCGCGGCGATGCTTACGTTCTGTGCCTGACGAATGAGCTTCGCATCCCGCTCAAGGTAGATGCGTTCGCCGCGTACCGCGCGTTGCGGGCGATGAATCCCACATCACTCGGGGGCATTGTGCGCACAGGAGATCTCTGGCTCGTGAGCGCGTCACCTGAGCAATTCCTTCGCGTCACAGCGGATGGGGTGGTGACGACCAAGCCGGTGAAGGGAACCAGACCGCGCGGCGTCGACGAGGCCGAAGATGCTCGACTTCGCGCTGAGTTGGTGGCGAGTGAGAAGGAGCGCGCGGAGAATCTGATGATCGTCGATCTGATGCGCAACGACCTGACCCGTGTTGCCCGGCTTGGCACTGTGGAGGTGACGAGGCTCCTCGAGGTCGAGACGTATGCGTCGGTACACCAGCTCGTGAGCACCGTGCGCGCACAACTGGACGATGGGAAAGTGGCCATCGACGCCGTCGAGTCATGCTTCCCGGCCGGCTCGATGACCGGTACCCCGAAACGCAGCGCGATCAGCATCCTCGGCGGGCTCGAGCGAGGCCCGCGAGGAATTTACTCCGGATGTTTCGGGTTATTCTTTGCCAACGGGTCCATCGACGTATCCATGGTTATCAGGAGCATGATCGTCGACCAGACGGAAGTGTCGATCGGAGCAGGCGGAGGCGTCACATCGTTGTCGATTCCTGAAGAGGAACTGGCCGAGGTCAAGCTGAAGGCGAGGCTCATTGCCGCAGCGGCGCAAGCATCCGCCTTTCATTGAGTAATCTGGGATCGCCCCGTAACCCTAACCCCACCCCTGTTACTGCCAAGTCCGTTTTTTACTGTGAAGGCAGAGATTGAGAGCTTTCGTGGCACACGAGCACGATGCGCACCGCTCGACCGGTGACGACGCGCACTACGACTTCGCGGCCATTCAAGACAAGTGGCTGCCGGTGTGGGATGCTCTGCGCCCGTTCCGCACGGACGACCCGTCCGACAAGCGGCCGCGCAAATATGTGCTCGACATGTTCCCGTACCCTTCTGGTGACCTGCACATGGGCCACGCCGAGGCCTTCGGTTTCGGCGACATCGTCGCCAGGTATTGGCGCCAGCAGGGCTTCAACGTGCTGCACCCCATCGGATGGGACTCGTTCGGGCTGCCCGCTGAAAACGCGGCAATCAAACGGGGGATCGACCCACGCGGCTGGACGTACGGCAACATCGCGCAGCAGAAGCGCAGTTTTCGCATTTACGCGCCCTCTTTCGACTGGGAACGCGAACTGCACACGAGCGACCCTGAGTACTACCGCTGGAACCAGTGGCTGTTCCTGAAGCTCTATGAAAAGGGGCTGGCATACCGCAAGGCGGGCATGGTGAATTGGTGCCCGTTCGACCAGACGGTTCTGGCCAATGAGCAGGTGATCGACGGGCACTGCGAGCGATGCGGTCACCTGGTGACCAAGAAGAAGCTGACCCAGTGGTATTTCCGAGTGACGGACTATGGCGATCGCTTGCTCGACGATCTGAACCAGCTCGAGGGCAAGTGGCCCACCAAGGTGCTGAGCATGCAGCGCAACTGGATCGGCCGGTCAGTGGGCGCAGACGTCGAATTCGTCATCGAGGGCCGCGAAGAACGCGTGCCGGTGTACACCACGCGGCCAGACACGCTCTACGGAGCAACGTTCATGGTCGTCGCACCCGATTCAGATCTCGCGGCCGAACTGGTCGATGGCGCGTCGGACGAGGTAAACGCACAATTCACCGAATACCTGACATCCGTGCGCTCGCACAGCGAGATTGAACGACTCAGCACCGACAGGGAGAAGACCGGCGTATTCCTCGAGCGGTATGCGATCAATCCGCTGAATGGTGAACGGCTGCCGATCTGGGCCGCAGACTATGTTCTGGCCGATTACGGTCACGGCGCCATCATGGCAGTGCCCGCACACGATCAACGCGACCTCGATTTCGCGCGCCGCTTCGATCTGCCTGTTCGGGTTGTCGTCGACACGAACGCGCCCGTCACCGGCGCCATCCCGGTGATTCCGACCGATCAGGTGACGGGGGAGGCGATTCTGCCAGAGGACCTGCCTCCTTTGAACCCGAAGGAGACCGGGATCGCGCTGACCGGCGACGGCAGGCTGATCAACTCGGGACCGTTCAACGGTCTAAGCAAAGCCAACGCGATCAAAAAGGTGACGGATGCGCTTGCCGCGAGTTCGTTCGGCGGGGCTTCGCGGAACTATCGGCTGCGTGACTGGTTGATCTCACGTCAGCGCTACTGGGGCACTCCGATTCCGATCATCCACTGCGAGCAGTGCGGCGATGTTCCTGTTCCAGAGGACCAGCTGCCCGTCTTGCTGCCAGACGCTGAAGGTCTCGACCTGCGTCCAAAGGGCACGAGCCCGTTGGGTGCAGCCGAGGACTGGGTCAACGTGAAATGCCCAGCGTGCGGGGCGGATGCCAAGCGCGACACGGACACCATGGACACCTTCGTCGACAGCTCCTGGTATTACCTGCGTTACATGTCGGTCGGAGACGACACGAAGCCGTTCGACAAAGCAGAGGTCGAGAAGTGGGCACCGGTCGATCAGTACGTCGGCGGCGTGGAACATGCGATTTTGCACCTGCTCTACTCCCGATTCATCACCAAAGTGTTGTTCGACATGGGTTACCTCACGTTCACGGAACCGTTCACGTCGCTGCTCAATCAGGGCATGGTGCTGATGGACGGCTCAAAAATGAGCAAGAGCAAAGGCAATCTCGTCGAATTCGCGGACGAACTCCGTCAGCACGGTGCGGATGCGCTTCGCGTGACACTGGCGTTCGCCGGGCCGCCTGAGGACGACATCGACTGGGCGGATGTGTCTGCGGCCGGCAGCGCAAAGTTCTTGGCGCGGGCGTGGAGAGTCGCTCACGACGTGACGAGCAGTCCTGACGTTGTGTGGAAAGACGGAGACACGGCATTGCGGCGCGTGACGCACCGCTTCCTGGCAGACGCGCCCGCACTCGTTGAGCAGTTCAAATTCAATGTTGTCGTCGCGCGGTTGATGGAACTGGTGAACGCAACGAGGAAGGCGATCGACTCCGGAGTGGGGCCGGCCGATGCTGCTGTTCGTGAAGCGGCCGAGACCACGGCCATGGCGTTGAACCTGTTTGCACCATACACAGCAGAAGACATGTGGCAAATGCTCGGGTACGAGCCGACGGTCGCGTTGGCGCAGTGGCGCAGGGCCGATCCGACGCTGCTTGTCGACGAGTCGGTCACGGCAGTTGTTCAGGTCGACGGCAAGGTGCGAGACCGGCTCGAGGTGTCACCGAAGATCGGCGCTGACGAACTCGAAGCCCGCGCGCAAGAATCCGCGGCGGTTGCCAGGTCGATCGGGGAACGTGAGATCGTCAATGTGATCGTGCGCACACCGAAACTGGTGAACATCGCAACGAAGGCTCGGGCGTAGCTGACGCTCAGTCACGAATCGTGCATGAGCGATATCAGCGGGCCGGCGGTGCCGCCTCCGTCCACGGGCAACGTTACGCCGGTGATCCACGACGCCTCTGACGACGCGAGGAACGCGATGGCAGACGCAATGTCTGACGGCTCGCCGACGCGTCCGAGCGGGTAGTTGTCGCGCAGTCTCTCGAGCGCACCCTGTTGCGTATCCCACACGCGGGTGCGCACCGTCCCAGGAGCGACGACATTGATGCGAATGCCGTCAGGCCCGAGGGTGACCGCGAGATTCCGCGCAAGCAACGACAGCCCGGCCTTGGCGCTGGAGTACGCCGGTTCGCCGAACGCGACGAGGCCGTTGACGGAGCCGACGAGCACGACCACGCCACGGGTCGCCTTGAGGTGCGGCAAACAGGCACGAATCATTCTGGCTGGCCCGTGCAGGTTCAAGCTGACAATGCGATTCCAGTGCTCCTCATCGAGCGGATCCTCGACGGCTGTGTCACCGCCGGCAACGGAAGCCAGAATGTCGATCCGGCCGAATTCACGCACCGCAGCCTCGACCGCTCGGTCGACGGACGCCGCATCAAGCACATCGCACTCGAACGCGCAGACCCGTCCGCCTGCTGCATCCAGTTCACGTCTCGTGGACTCTGCAGCATCACGGTCGATGTCGAACAGGGCGACGCGCGCGCCGTCGTTCAGCAAGTTCTCCACGGTTGCGCGTCCGATGCCGTGTGCACCACCTGTGACCACGGCAACAGCGTCGGTGAATCTCATGACTGAAGACTACGCATTGAGGCCCCGAGCTGCCCATTCATTCTCCGGATCGATCAATCCAAGCGTCTTCACGTGTTGGACGCGACGCGAGCGGCCGCCGTACGCTCGTGACATGACCGATTCAGTTCCCCAGCTTCCGCTCAACTCAGGTGCGTCAATTCCGCAACTCGGCTTCGGCGTGTTCCGTGTCGACCCAGACGATACGCAACGCGTGGTCGAAGATGCGCTTGCGGTCGGATACCGGCACATCGATACGGCCACCGGATACAACAACGAGGCGCAAGTTGGTGCGGCGATCCGAGCATCCGGCATTCCTCGGGATGAGATCTTCCTCACGACGAAACTGCGCAACGACCACCATAAGTCAGGCGATGTCGCTGGCGCGTTCGAGCGAAGCATCGATGCTCTCGGCATGGACCGCGTCGACCTGTACCTGATCCACTGGCCGATGCCGGCGAACGGGAAGTACCTCGAGACGTGGCGCACGTTCGAGAGGTTTGCCGCAGATGGACGAGCCACATCGATCGGCGTGAGCAATTTCATGATCGAGCACCTCGAAAGGCTGATCGCAGAGTCGGATACGGTCCCGGCCGTGAACCAAGTTGAGCTTCACCCGATCTTTCAGCAGCGCGAGCTTCGCGCATTCCATGATCGGCATGGGATTCGCACCGAGGCGTGGGGTCCGCTGGGCCAGGGCAAATACGAGCTTTTCACCCTTCCTGCCATTGCGGATGCGGCAACTGCCCACGGTGTTGCGCCGGCTCAGGTGGTGCTGCGCTGGCACATTCAGACCGGAAACATCGTGATTCCGAAGTCGAACGCGCGCGAGCGGATGGCGCAGAACTTCGATGTCTTCGGATTCGAGCTCGACGCGGCGCAGATGGCCGCGATCGACGCGCTCGACGAGAACCGCAGGGTGGGCGGCGACCCGCTTGAGAACAACTGAGCGTATATTCGACCAGGCTAACCATTTCGGTGGTCGAGTAGCTGCTCGCGCTGCGAGCCGCGTATCGAGACCGCGTAACCCGGTCTGCGGTACGGATCCAAAGGTCGCTTGCGTGGTCTCGATACGCTCGCTGGCGCTCGCTACTCGACCACCGGGGCTGCACCAGTCCGGTGGTCGAGTAGCTGCTCGCGCTGCGAGCCGCGTATCGAGACCTCGTAACCCGGTCTCGATACGGATCCAAAAGTTGCTCGCGTGGTCTCGATACGGCCGCTGGCGCTCGCTACTCGACCACCGGGGCTGCATCATTTCGGTGGTCGAGTAGCTGCTCGCGTAGCGAGCCGCGTATCGAGACCTCGTAACGCGGTCTCGGTACGGATCCAAAGGTCGCTCGCGTGGTCTCGATACGCTCGCTGGCGCTCGCTACTCGACCACCGGGGCTGCTCCATTTCGGTGGTCGAGTAGCTGCTCGCGCAGCGAGCCGCGTATCGAGACCTCGTAACCCGTTCTGCGGTACGGATCGCGCACACCGGCAGATTTCAAACGAATGTGGACGGCGCGCAGGTCAACGCGGGGGAGCGAGCCCACGCACGGGTAGATTCGTGAGGTGTTTGTTGCCGATGTGATCTCGCTGACACCGGCGCAGGCGCTTGGGATTCCTGTCGCACTGATCGGGTCGGTGTTCCTGGCAATCGGCGCGCAATTGCAGCACCGCGGGGTCGGCCAGGTTGACCAGGCCGACTCGGCAGACGGAGTTCCCGGTGAATCGAATTCGGGCTTGAGCTTTGGCCAACTTCTTGCACTCGCACGACGGCCGCCCTGGCTGATCGGCACCCTCATGCTCGGGTTGGCGATCGTACTTCAGCTCACCAGCCTCTATTTGGCGCCGCTGACCGTTGTGCAGCCCCTTGGCGCCGTGGCTCTGGTGATCACGGCCATCGTCAATGCGCGGGTGACCAAGAGCCGTCTTGATCTGGCGTCGGTACGCGCCATCGTGTTCTGTGTGGTTGGCGTCGGCCTGTTCGTCACGATCGCAGCCTTGACCACCGCGTCGCGACCGATCCTCGACGCACAGTTGACGATCGTCTTGATTGTTCTCGGGAGCGTTCTTGCGGTTCTCGCCGCGTTCTTCGTCTTCGCCCGGCGCAGGTTCACCGCAACCTCATACATCGTCGCAGCTGGAGTGCTGTTCGGATTCGTGGCAACGTTGGCGAAGGTCGTCATCGACCGGGTGCACACTCTGTTCGAATTCGGCTTTCACCTGATGCCGGCCGACTGGCTGACGATCGTGTGCGTGTTCGCGCTGATCGTCGCCGCGCTTTCCGGTTCGTACTTCGTTCAGACCGCGTATGCATCCGGACCGCCCGATCTTGTTGTCGCTGGCCTGACAGTGATCGACCCGATGGTTGGCGTGACGATCGGAATCGTCGTGCTCGGCGAAGCAGCAGGGGCACCACTGTGGGCGGTCTTCGCGTTCGTCGTGGCAGGCGCGGTTGCCATCTTCGGAGTCTTCCAGCTGGCGCGGCATCACCCGCAGATCGAACGATAGGCGGCAACTCGCCCTCAACACCGTGTCTGGGCCTGCGGTGATACACGGATGACCTGAATCGGCGATTCTGCCGACGCTGACGCGCATAATCTTCCGTCATGAGTTCCGACCCGGATGCCGATGGCGGCCGTGGCGCGGACGGGAGCGCAAACGAGAGGGCGGACAAGAGCCAGGACGGACTTGCGCTGCTTGCGCCACGTGCCAGGCGCATGCCGCGATCGGTGCGCATGCGGCTGGGACTCGGCGCCGGCGTGATTCTTCTCATCGTCGCACTCCTGGTCACGGTGATCGTCTCGGTTGTTGCTCCACGCGGCGCCACGCAAAAGATCGCTGCTGTGACGGCGCAAACCGGACGAGGGGCGCCGTCAACGAGCGCGCCGACCGGAACTGCGAGCGTCGGTGTTCTGTATGTTCACGTGCTTGGCGCGGTCTCCCGTCCTGGGCTGTACGAGCTGCGAGCAGGCACGCGTGTCATCGACGCAATCGGGGCCGCCGGTGGTTTCGCTGACGACGCAGATCACGGTGGGGTCAATCTGGCTCGTCTGCTTTCCGATGGAGAACAACTCGTCGTTCCGAAGGTCGGTCAGGTGCCGCCGGCCGGGTCAGCGGCTGCACCCTCAGGAGCATCCGGAGCTGCCAGCGGCGCAGTGGGAACGAAAGTCAATCTGAACACCGCAACAGAAGCCGAACTCGAGACGCTGCCTCGAATCGGACCTGCGATGGCTTCCCGCATCGTGCAATGGAGAAAGGACAACGGTCGATTCAGCACAGTCGATGACTTGATGAACATCACGGGCATCGGCGACAAGACATTCGATGCGCTCAAAGACCTCGTAACGACGTGAGGATCGATGCTCGGCTAGCGATGCCGTGTGCCGCATGTTGGGTGAGCGCAGGCATACTGGCAAACGCGCCAGGCGGCGCAGGCTGGAGCGCGGTTGGCCTGTGGATGCTTGCAGTGGCAGCGGTTGCAGCAGGGATCGTTCTGCGCTCAGCAACCCCTGCACGACGTTTGTCGATGGTCGCAACGACGATTGCCGTGAGCGCGGCCGCAGCGGCGATTGCGGCCTCGGCCGTCGCGATGACCGCACCTGCGCGTCAGCCGGAGGCTCTGACCGTCGGATCCGGCACGCACGTCGTGGACGCCGTCAGCACTGTGGCGGCCGCGCCTGTGGAACGCAGCGGTGGCATGCAACTGCGCATCACGATCAGCGACGTTGAGTGGCACGACAGCGACGAGATCACCGGATCGATGCCAGTTCTGCTTTTCGTGCCTCCGCGAGATGACCGGCCGACGAAATCCGAGTCGCTGGCCGCCCTGCAGATCGGAGCGACGGTCACAGTGCACGGCACGCTGCGCGCGAACGGACCAGGGGAGAGCAGCGCGTTCATGCTGTTCGCATCCAGGGATCCGCACGTTGTCGCCGCGCCACCTGTGTGGTTGTCCTGGGCGAATGACCTGCGATCCGGTTTCGCGAATGCTGCCCGTGCGTTGCCGGGTGATGGCGGTCGGCTGCTGCCTGGCCTGTCGATCGGAGACGTGTCTTCGGTCGGGGTCGAGCTGGACGCTTCGATGAAACAAAGCTCGCTCAGTCATCTGACTGCAGTGTCAGGAGCCAACTGCGCGGTGATCATCGCCGTGATGATGATGCTCGGTCGTCTGGCAGCGGTCAGTCGCAGGCTGCGGGTCGCAGCGGCGTTGATCGCGCTTGTCGGTTTCGTGATCCTGGTCACTCCTGGCCCGAGCGTTTTGCGGGCAGCAGTCATGGCCGCCATCATCGTGTTCTCCACTGCGGCCGGCCGCCCCGGTCGCGGTGTTCCTTCGCTGTGCGCGGCCGTCATCGTGCTCCTGATCGCCGATCCGTGGATGGCGGTGAACTACGGATTCGCGCTTTCGGTGCTCGCGACGGCGGGACTGCTCGTGCTTGCCCCTCCGTTGACGCAGGCATTGAGCAGACGGATGCCTGCTGCGATCGCCGCCGCAATTGCGATCCCGCTTGCGGCGCAACTCGCGTGCCAGCCGGTGCTCCTGATGCTGAGTCCGGCTGTTCCGCTGTACGGGGTCGCCGCGAACCTGTTGGCGGAACCTGCGGCCGGCCTCGCGACGATCCTTGGCCTGATTGCGTGCGTGCTGCTGCCGTGGTTTCCATCGCTCGGGTTTGCGTGTGCACAACTGGCCTGGGTTCCGTCAGCATGGATTGCCGCAGTCGCACACGTCTGTTCCGATCTGGCAGGCAGCCAACTGCCGTGGCCGGAGGGCATCGCAGGAATCGCGCTGATGGTTGCGTTGATCGTCGCAGTGATTCTCGTGGTGGTTCGTGCTGTGCGGCGCGGTGTTCGCATCGCGGCGATTGTTGCACTGGTGATTTTCACTGCCGCGTACACCGGTGTCGGCCTCGGGTCAACGGTCGGGCGCCAACTGGCGATGCCGGTGAACTGGCAATTGGGCGCGTGCGATATCGGCCAGGGTGACGCCGTGCTCATTCACAGTGGCCTCGCTCATGGACTGGTGGATGTCGGGCCGGATCCGGCGCCGCTTGCGCAGTGCATGAAAACGCTAGGCATCGAGCGGATCGACCTGCTCGTTCTGACACACTACGACAAGGATCACGTCGGCGGCCTGAACGCGGTGATCGGCCACGTCGACACTGCACTGGTCGGCCAGCCGACCGACCAGCACGATCAGGCACTTGTCGACGCGCTCGTTCGAGGGGGCGCAGATGTGCGCGTCGCTGCCGACGGTGATCGCGGAACACTAGGACGCCTCGATTGGCGTGTGCTGTGGCCGACGGTCGGGTCGCGTCAGATGCAGACGGGAAACGAGGGGAGCGTGACGGTGTCGTTCAGCGGTGCTGGCATGACATCCATCTTTCTCGGCGATCTTGACGAGCGCGCGCAAAACGCACTACTCGCATCCGGACGCGTACGACCCGTCGACGTTGTCAAGGTGGCCCATCATGGTTCTGCCGATCAGAGCGAACGACTGTACGACGCACTTCACGCACGCATCGGACTGATCTCGGTCGGCGCGGACAACGACTACGGGCATCCGACCGCACGCCTTCTTGGCATCCTGGCGCGCGCGGGCACGCGAGTCTTTCGCACAGACCTCAACGGCATGGTTCTTGTCTTCCCGGGATTGAACGGCGCACTAACCACCTGGTCTGAACGTGCTGCGTCGAACTCGGCTCTCCAGGTCCCTGGTACCGGCAGACGGCACTGACCGCCGCAGCTGCGAAAGCCTCGGCGACGAAGCTGGCGATGGATGCCGGTGGCCGCCGCTACGCTTGAGTCGATTGATGAGGAGGGCAATGGCAGCGCGATCCAGCAGGGCAAACTCGGCGGCAAAGCCCGCGACGAAAACAGTGATCCCGCAGCTTGCATGGCATCAGGTGCGGCCGGCCCCGGTTGTGTTGATCTCGGGCACGGAGGGTCTGTTGGCCGAACGAGCCATGCGCAGACTGCGCGATGCCCTCAAAGCGGAAGACCCGAGCCTGGAGGTCAATGACCTCGAGGCCAACGAATACGCGCCAGGCGAGTTGATCACGATGGCCAGCCCATCACTGTTCGGCGAGCCGAGACTGATCCGGGTGTCGAACGTTGAGAAGAGCACAGACGCGTTCATCGTCGAAGCGGTGCAGTATCTGCAAGCGCCCGCCAACGACACCGTGCTTGTGCTTCGTCATGCAGGCGGCGTGCGTGGCAAGAAGCTGCTCGACACCGTGCGCGCAGGCGGTGGCGACGGTATCGAGATCGTGTGCGCCGAGCTGAAGAAAGACAGCGAGAAATACGAATTCGCGCAGGCCGAGTTCCGGGCGGCAGGCAAGAAGATCAGCACGGGGGCGCTGCGATCCATCACGTCCGCGTTCACCGACGATCTCGCCGAGTTGGCGGCAGCGTGCCAGCAGTTGATCTCAGACACAAGCGCCGAGATCACCGAGGATGTCGTCGACAGGTACTACGGCGGCCGGGTCGAGGCAAACGCGTTCAAGGTCGCAGACGCGGCGATTGCTGGCCAGCACGGCGAAGCACTTCTTACGCTCAGGCACGCCCTGGCCTCTGGTGCTGACCCTGTTCCGATGGTGGCCGCATTCGCCAGCAAGTTGCGCACGATGGCGAAGCTGTCCGGCGCGCGAGGAAGTTCAGCGCAGCTGTCGTCTCGATTCGCCCTTGCGCCGTGGCAGGTAGACCGTGCCAGGCGTGATCTGCAAGGCTGGACGGACGACGGTCTCGGCAAATGCATTCAGCTGATCGCAGAAACGGATGCGAGCGTGAAGGGTGCTGCGCGCGACCCCGTTTTCGCGCTTGAACGCATGATCGGCATCGTCGCGTCACGAGGGAACGGCTGACACGCGAAAACGGTCCAACTCCCTGCGGAGTTGGACCGTTTCGGCTGGTGTTCGGTGCCTAGAGCGCCGCGACCTGCTTGGCGATCGCAGACTTGCGGTTCGCAGCCTGGTTCTTGTGGATGACGCCCTTGCTTGCCGCCTTGTCGAGCTTCTTCGCTGCAACGGCCAGCGCTGACGCTGCCTTGTCTTTGTCTCCAGCTACGACAGCTTCGCGGGTAGCGCGAACGGCCGTCTTGACCTCGCTCTTGACCGCCTTGTTGCGCTCGGTGGCCTTCTTGTTGGTGCCGATGCGCTTGATCTGCGACTTGATATTTGCCACGGGGTTTTCGTCTTTCCGTTCGGTGTATTCGGTGTACTGGTGTGCCGCTCAGCGAGAGAGGGCGCTGACGCGGCTGTTCGTGTGGTTATCACCCACACGCAAGCCAACAGGCAACATTACCAGAAGCTAGCGGCCTTCAGGTGCATATGAGCCGGTCGTCAGCTCGTCGATCAGCGTCGGACCGTTCGGCTCCCAACCGAACTCGATGCGCGCCCCGCTCCCTGTGGCCTGCTGATCGAGCAAGAGAGCGTCTGCGAGGTCACGCCCGAGCCGCGCTCTGGTGGCCTCGATGGTCTCTGCCTCGTCGCCTCCGGTGATGTGGGCAGCATCAGCCGCGGCCGCGCCGAGTTCGCGCACCGTCGGATTCTCGCCGCTCGCGCCGATGTGCAGGCTGCCAGCATCCGCCTGTTCGAAGACGAGCACATACAGCGCGGCGAGGTCATCGACGTGCACAGTCGGCCAGTGCTGGGAACCGTCTCCGATCAGGTGAAGAACCGGCACGACTCCGCTGCCGCGCGGTGCATCGGAGATTAAGGTCGGAAGTCCGCGCCCATGACCGTAAACGATGCTCGGAACCACGATCGAGGTGTGCACGCCGTCTGCCGTTCGAATCCGCTCGTCGATCGGCAGCCTCCAGCGCGATACAGCAGGCGGGTTGAACTCAGACGACTCGGTGATGTCGCTGTTGTCACCGTAGATCCAGATCCCGCTGGTGTGCACATACGGCTTCGAGCTGCCTTCCAGCCCGGCGAACACCGCGGTGACGAATGCGTCGTCGAGCGCAGCCGCACTGTCATCTCCTGGGCTTGCCGTGTGGATGACACCGTCGCTGCGGCTGGCCTGAGCACTGACGAGTTCCGCATCGGCGATGTCCCCGATCAGAGCAGTCGCGCCTGCCGCTTCGACCGCATCCGCTTTCTCGGCCGAGCGAACCAGTGCTGTCACATCGTGGCCCTCGGCAATCAAGCGGCGAAGAACTGACGAACCAATGAAGCCGGTACCACCGGTGAGAAAAACGCTCATGGGTTCCAGTCAACCAGTTTGCGAGCAGATCGTGGGCAGAACTGGGGGCGTAACCTCGAATGATGACCGGATCAGCTGCATCAATCGCCATTGTCAACGCATACATCGTGCCGGTAGCCGGCGCCGAAATCGCATCAGGAACGATCGTCATCGAGCAGGGGAAAATCACCCAATTCGGTTCGGATGTTGTTGTGCCTGACGGCATCCAGACCATCGACGCGACCGGCAAGTGGGTACTGCCCGGGTTCATTGAAGCGCACGGACACGTCGGAATCCATGAAGAAGCCAACGGCTCAGCAGGCAATGACACAAACGAGATGACCGACCCGAACACGGCCGGGGTTCGCGCGATCGACGCGATCGACATCGAAGACGAGGGCTTCAGAGACGCGCTGAGCGGTGGGGTCACCGCAGTCGTGGTCAAGCCGGGTAGCGGAAACGTCATCGGCGGGCAGACTGTCGCGATCAAGACCTGGGGCGGGCGAACCATCGACGAACAGGTGATTACAGAAGCGGTGAGCGTGAAGTCGGCACTCGGCGAGAACCCGAAACGGGTATACAGCGAGAAGAGTCGGATGCCGAGCACACGACTGGGCATCGCATACGTACTTCGCCAGGCATTCGTCGACGCACAGAACTATGTCATGGCGCGAACGGCCGCCGAGTCGGAGGGCAAGCCATTCGAACGCGAATTGAACAAGGAGACGTTGGGACGCGTGCTTTCTGGCGAACTCGCCTGGGATCAGCATGTGCACAGGCACGACGACATCGCTACGGCCATTCGGCTCGCCGAGGAGTTCGGATACCGGCTGGTGATCAACCACGGAACGGAGGGGCACAAGCTCGCTGACGTGCTTGCTGAGAAGGACATTCCGGTGATCTTCGGGCCGATGTTCACGTCACGATCAAAGCTGGAACTGCGCAATCGCGCGATCGCCAACCTCGGAAAACTTGCTGCAGCAGGCGTTCGAGTAGCCATTACCACCGACCATCCTGTTGTGCCGATCAACTTTCTCGTGCACCAGGCGTCGCTTGCGGTCAAGGAGGGTCTCACGCGGCAGAAGGCGCTCGAAGCACTCACCGTGAACCCGGCCGCATTCCTCGGGCTCGACGACCGTGTTGGATCCATTCGCCAGGGGCTGGACGGCGACATTGTGATCTGGTCTGGTGACCCGCTCGACGTCAACTCGCGTGCAGAACGCGTTTTCATAGCCGGGCGCGAGGTCTACCGGTTCGAATCAGGACACGGCCAGGTGACCGAACGGAGCGCACGCTTCGACGAGTAGCGTGTTGGAGTGACCCCCTAACGAGGTACGCGAGTAAACTCGATCGGGTTTGTCTGACTGCTAAGGAGCATCCAATGGCCGAAGCACAATCCAGCCCATCCAACCTCGAATCGCCAACCCCCGACGGTGTCGAACTGAAAGATCTGCCGTCGAAGGACAAGAAGATCCTTCGGCAGGCGATCGCGGGATCCGCCCTCGGGAACGCCGTCGAATGGTTTGATTACGGCGTCTATTCGTATGTTGCAGGTTACGTCGCAAGCGCGTTTTTCCCAGGGGATTACGGCCTCGTGCTGACCTTCGGGGTGCTTGCACTGTCGTTCATCTTCCGTCCGCTTGGCGGATTCATCTTGGGACCACTCGGCGACAAGCTCGGCAGGCAGAGGGTCATGGTGATCACGATCATCATGATGACGATCCCGACGACGCTGATCGGAATACTTCCGACATTCGACGCGGTCGGCATTCTCGCCCCAATCCTGCTGTTGGCGTGCCGCATCGTGCAGGGCTTTTCAACCGGGGGTGAATACGGCGGTGCGGCCGTATTCATGGCCGAGTACGCGCCGGACAAGCGACGCGGCTTCTTCGGCTCGTTCCTCGAGTTCGGAACGCTCACCGGCACAGGCGCGGCTGCACTGGTCTGCACCCTGCTGACCATTGTCGTCGGCACAGACGGGATGGCGGACGGCTGGTGGCGTCTGCCTTTCCTGCTCACGCTGCCGCTCGGCGCAGTGGCGCTGTGGCTGCGCGTGCGGCTGCAAGAACCCCCGGTGTTCGCGGAGGCCGCGGAGCATCACGAGACGACCAAACAGCCGTTCCGCGACCTGTTCCGCGGATACTGGCGGCAGATCCTGATGCTCGTCGCGTTCGTTGTGCTGCTGAACATCTCCGACTACATGGTGCTCACATACATGCCGACCTACCTCAGCTCGGTGCTCGGGCACTCCGTGATCCAGAGCAACTTCACGCTGATCAGCATCATTGCGATCATGATGATCGTGATCACTCCGCTCGGCAGGCTCTCAGACACCATCGGCCGCAAGTCGATGCTGTACACGGCGGCGATCGGCACCATCGTGCTCGCGCTGCCTGCCTTTCTGCTCATCCAGACCAAGAACGCCGGGCTGCAGTTTCTCGGCATCGGAATTCTCGGCATTCTGCTCGTGATCATGCTCAGTTCGATCTCGTCGACGTTGCCTGCCATGTTCCCGACCCAGGTGCGGTACTCCGGCTTCGCGATCGGATACAACGTGTCGACTGCGATCTTCGGCGGAACGACCGCCGCGGTCAACGAGTTCATGATCAAGGCGACAGGATCCAACCTGTTTCCTGCCTGGTACCTGATCGGAGCAGGCGTCATCGGCTTGATCGGAATCGTCTTCATGCGCGAAACGGCTGGGCGCTCGCTGCGCGGGTCCCAGTTGCCAGGGCAGAACGACGTCGAACTGGTCGAGCAGGGCTACGACCTGATCAAACCCATCACAGAGGCGATTCCCGTGCAGAACCGCTCGTAGCGACGTCGTCGCGCTCGAGGGCGCGCAATGCATGGGACAATTGCAGCACAATGTCACCACGAGCTTTGACGGCCATCGAGCCCGCCGCGACGGACCCCGCGCGCATCCGCAACTTCTGCATCATCGCGCACATCGATCACGGCAAATCGACCCTCGCCGACCGGATGCTTCAGATCACGGGAGTGGTGGACGACCGCGCGATGCGGGCCCAGTACCTCGACCGCATGGACATCGAACGTGAGCGGGGCATCACGATCAAAAGCCAGGCAGTTCGGATGCCGTGGGCGATCGATGAATCGAGCAAGACGGTCGAACCCGGCGTATACGCGCTGAACATGATCGACACGCCAGGGCACGTCGACTTCACATACGAGGTCTCGCGTTCGTTGGCAGCATGCGAGGGTGCGATCCTGCTCGTCGATGCCGCGCAGGGGATCGAGGCTCAGACTCTCGCCAATCTCTATCTGGCGCTCGAGAATGACCTGACGATCATCCCGGTGCTGAACAAGATCGATCTGCCTGCCGCCGATCCCGACAAGTATGCAAAGGAGCTCGCGAGCCTGATCGGCGGAAGCCCAGACGACGTGCTGCGCGTCTCGGGCAAGACAGGCGCGGGCGTGGCTGAACTGCTCGACCGGGTGACGTCTCTCGTGCCACCGCCGAAGGGGGATCCGGCCGCGCCGACTCGTGCGATGATCTTCGACTCCGTGTACGACGCGTACCGCGGGGTGGTCACATACGTTCGCATGATCGACGGCCACTTGTCGCCGCGCGAGCGCATTCAGATGATGTCGACGCGGGCCATCCACGAGATCCTCGAGATCGGTGTGAGCTCGCCGGAACCGACCCCGAGCAAGGGTCTGGGCGTCGGCGAGGTCGGCTACCTGATCACCGGGGTGAAGGATGTTCGACTCTCCAAGGTCGGTGACACGGTCACGACGGCCGCGAAACCCGCGACGGATGCTCTGCCCGGCTACACAGAGCCTCTGCCGATGGTGTTCTCAGGCCTGTATCCGATCGACGGCAGCGACTATCCGGAGTTGCGGGATGCGCTCGACAAGCTGAAGCTGTCAGACGCCGCACTCAACTACGAACCTGAGACATCCGTGGCGCTCGGTTTCGGGTTTCGCTGCGGCTTCCTCGGGTTGCTGCATCTGGAGATCATCAGCGAGCGGCTCGAACGCGAATTCGGGCTCGATCTGATCGCGACGGCGCCCAGCGTGATCTACCAGGTTGCGACCGAGGATAAGCAGACGATCACCGTCACCAATCCGAGTGAGTTCCCAACGGGCAAGATCCGGAGCGTCAGTGAGCCCATGGTCAAGGCGGCCATTCTGGCGCCGAAGGATTACGTTGGCACGATCATGGAGTTGTGCCAGGGCAGACGTGGAACCCTGCTCGGCATGGACTACCTCGGTGAGGATCGTGTTGAGATCCGATACACGATGCCGCTTGGTGAGATCGTCTTCGACTTCTTCGACCAGTTGAAGAGCAGAACGCAGGGCTACGCAAGCCTCGACTACGAGCCCGCTGGCGAGCAGGAGTCCGACCTGGTGAAGGTGGACATTCTGCTGCAGGGCGAGCAGGTGGATGCTTTCAGCGCCATCGTGCACCGTGACAAGGCGTATGCATACGGGACGCTCATGACCGAGCGGCTGAAGAAACTGATTCCGCGGCAGCAGTTCGAAGTGCCAGTGCAGGCCGCCATCGGGGCGCGCATCATCGCCAGGGAATCGATTCGGGCGATGCGCAAAGATGTGCTTGCCAAGTGCTACGGAGGTGACATCACGCGCAAGCGCAAACTGCTCGAGAAGCAGAAAGAGGGCAAAAAGCGCATGAAGATGGTCGGACGAGTCGAGGTGCCGCAGGAAGCCTTCATCGCTGCGCTGTCAGGCGACACCGAGGCGAAGAAGAAGTAGGCAGGAGGGTCGGTTACCCGCCTGCCTACCTGCTAGACCTCTGCGCGCACGCGTTGGACGGTCGTCATGGGGGATTGGCCGAGCCAGATCTCGTGAGGCGAGCGGGCAAGTGCAACCGCGATCCACGTGCCGGCGGCCAGCAGAAGGAGGTCGGCGACCAGCGTTGTCAGGATCATGCTGAACGCCATGTTGACGATGATGCCCGCGACGACCAAAAGCAGCGGCCAGATCCGGCACACCCGCGCGCGAATAAGCCCACCGATCACCAGACAGATGCCGAGTTGCCCGGCGAGTGTCAGGATCATTTGGATGGTGCTGATCGCCGCGTCGCCCACCACCGCCGTAGCCGCAGCGAAGCCGACGTCGTGATTGTGCAGCGGTGCGAGCGAGTAGAAGGCTAAACCGTTCGCGCTTGATAGCGCGAAGCCGAGAATCCCGACAATGCACAGCGCTGCACCCCAGGTTCCCAAGGCACCGCCACGAACTCGTGTCGCCTGCACCGCGCCAGCAAACGAGGCGAAGGCGATCATGAATCCGCCGCCCTCGAGCAGCGATTGCACGATGAGCATGGATGGGTTCGCCGTCATCGCGTCGAAGACGTCGCGCATCGAGTTGCCTTGGGCCTGGATGACGAATGCGTTCGAGACCGCGAGCATCACGGGTCCCAGAATCAACCCGACGATGACGATTCGTCTGCGCGTACTGTCCGTTCGTGTCCAGTTCATGATTCCTCCCAAATGACTGCGCCCGGTCGCTTTGGCCGCGCTTGGCCCAGATTATGGGGGCGCTGAAGCTGTGCGCGTCTGGACTGTGGCCACAGTCCGTCCCCCGCGAGGCGTATCCCTTTCATACGACTTCCGATAGACGCGCACGCGGCACTCCTGGAGTACCTTTGGGACATGCGCGGCAGGCGCCTGCAATGGCGGCAGAAGCATTCCTGGCAGGACGCGCTTTTCGACGCGCTGCCAGCATTCGTGCTGCTGATCGTCGGACTCGCCGACGCCGTGTTTGGAACGCTTTCTGTGTCGATCGGCACCGCGCCTTCCACAACGGCCGTCCTGCCGACAGTTGTTACCTGCGTCGCGCTCCTGTTCCGCAGGCGCCGGCCGACCACGACGCTGGTCGTCGTCGTTCTCGCGCTGGTGATTCCGCCACTGCTGACCCCGACGAGCCTGGTCTACTGGGGTGAGTACGTTCCGTGGCTTGTTGCGATGTATTCGATCGCACGCCATCAGAGACGACTTCTCGCGCTCGTGGGAGTGGGAGTCAGCGCGGCCGCGATGGCCGTGCTCGCGCTCTATTACCCAGGCATCCGAGACCCAGCTGACCTGTTGTACAACTCGGTACTGCTGTCCGCCGCCTGGTTGCTCGGCCTCTTCGCAGGCAGTTGGGCGCAGTATCGCGACCGCGTCATGCGCGCGGACCTGGAACGTGCTGCGCTCGAGGAACGCGCAAGCCGTGCCGAACGCGCTCGCATTGCTCGAGAGCTCCACGACGTGATTGCCCACACGATCACCGTGATCGTCATGCAGGCAGGTGGGGCGCGCCTCGCGTCCGCCGCCGATCCGGCAATTGCGGTGACAACGCTCGCTCAGATCGAAGACCTCGGACGAGACTCTCTGACCGAGTTGCGAACGCTGCTGCCGCTCTTGCGCGACCACGACGATGACACCCCGAGTACTCCGCAGCCGACACTTGCTGACGTTGGTGGCCTGTGCGAGCGGATGCGCGGGCTCGGGCTTCCGATAGATCTGTGGAGCGATGGCGATACCGATCACGTGCCCCTCGGTCTCCAGCTGACCGGCTATCGCGCTGTACAAGAGGGGCTGACCAACGTCATCAAGCATTCAGGTCGCGTTCGAACGTCGGTGAGCATCCGACGTTCCAACTCGCCAGCGCAGTTGACGATTGACGTGACAAGCTGCCCGCCGGTCGTCGCGTCCACGATCACCGGATCCGGCAGGGGCTTGGCCGGAATCGAGGAGCGGGTGAAATTGGCCGGAGGCGTATTCAGAGCAGGCATCGGCGACGATGCGGGTTTCGTGCTTCACGTCGAGTTGCCGCTGACCAGGGAGCTCGCATGATCTCGGTCGGCATCGTCGACGATCAACCCCTCATCCGGGCCGGCCTGAGGATGATCGTCGAGTCCCAACCTGACATGCGCGTTGCGGGGGAGGGCGAAGACGGCGCTGAGGCTCTGACGCTCGCGCGCAGCGAGGAACCAGATGTGATCCTGATGGACATCCGGATGCCCGGGGTGAGCGGGGTGGACGCCACCATTGCGGTCCTCGCCGAGAGCGAACGCACCCGCATCATCATGCTGACAACGTTCGACGTCGATCGGTACGTCTACGATTCGTTGCGGGCCGGCGCCAGCGGATTCCTGTTCAAAGACGTGACACCCGAGCAGCTTGTCGCCGCGATCAGAACGGTCGCGAACGGAGACGTGATATTTGCGCCGAGCGTCACCCGCCGGCTGGTCGAAAAGTTCGTTGCGCGCCCGCTCGGGGAAGGTATAGACACCGATGCGCTGAATACGCTGACCGAGCGTGAGCGCGACGTCCTCACCGAAATTGCACGCGGTCTCAGCAATGTCGAGATCGCGGAGCGGCTGCACGTGTCACAGGGAACAGTCAAGACGCACGTCAGCCGGATCCTGGCCAAACTCGGTCTGCGTGACCGGGTTCATGCTGTGATCGTCGCATATGAGTGGGGACTGGTCGGAGCCAAACGCTAGGGAGAGGGCGTTACGCTTGTCGTTGGAGTCTCTGTCAGGAAGTGAAACACGCATATGCGCCGCAGCACATTCACCGACGCGCCCGTCACCTACGGATCCGTTGGCGGGACTCAAGCCGACGACCTTCTTGTATACCCACCTAAGGGGTATCGCGCCATCGAGCGCAGGGTGAAGCTGGGCAGCGGTGACGAGCGCTTCGAGACATCCGCTCGCTCGCTGATGACCTGGGGCATCCAACGAGGCAGCGGCATCGAGGTGACTCAGATCGAGCCTGGCACAGGGGAGCAGTACGCCGGCGTTGTTTTCAACGATGACGGGTCCCCGGCCGAACTGCAGGAACACCGCGGCAACGAGACACTGTTCACAGACGATGGCACACCGTACATTGCCAACGGCATGACCGCTGTGCTGCGCATCCCACTCGGCCCGTTCCACGTCTCGGCGCCGCTGCGTGTCGTGTATGTGATTGACGAGCCTCGCAAGGTCGGATTCGCTTACGGCACACTGCACGGACACCCTGAGAGCGGTGAAGAAGCATTCGTTGTCGAGCACCGCGACGATGATTCGGTCTGGCTGATGATTCGCGCATTCTCGCGGCCAGCAAACGGCATGTACCGGCTCGCGTCACCGGTGCTGCGCTCCAACCAGGCGAAGTACACGAAACGGTACCTTCGAGCCCTGCATCCGGTGAGCGCGGCCTGAGCCGGATGCCTAGCGCGCTCCCCATCGCTGATCCGGCGCCGGCGGACGGTCTGCTGCCTGCCAGCAGTGCCATCGGAGCAGACCGACGAGACTTCGGCGTTTACCTGCACGTGCCGTTTTGCCGGGTGCGCTGCGGATACTGCGACTTCAACACATACACGGCAACCGAGCTTCGCGGCGTGCGACAGAGCGACTACGCGAGTCAGGCGATGCTTGAGATCGAACATGCCGCGCGCATTCTCGACCAGTCAGGCGTGCAGCGCCGACCGGCATCCACGGTGTTCTTCGGAGGCGGCACCCCGACTCTGCTCCCCGTCGACGACCTGATCAGGATGTTCGACGCCGTGCGCGACACCTGGGGACTGATCAGCGGCGCCGAGGTGACGACGGAGGCGAACCCGGACTCGGTCGATGCCGGATATCTCGCGCGCTTGGCCGACGCAGGCTTCACGCGCGTGTCATTCGGCATGCAGTCAGCCGTTCCGCACGTGCTCGCCACGCTCGAGCGAACGCACGACCCCGAGCGGGTTCCGCAGGTCGTCGCATGGGCGCGCGAAGCCGGATTGCAGGTCAGCCTCGACCTGATCTACGGAACGCCGGGGGAGTCGCTTGATGACTGGCGGCGATCGCTCGAGGCGGCAGTCGCATGCGATCCAGACCACATATCCGCATACTCGCTCATCGTTGAACAAGGAACGAAACTCGCGCGACAGATCAAGTCAGGCGCCGTTGCCCAGCCTGACGAAGATCTGCAGGCCGACATGTACGAGCTCGCCGACGAAGTGCTGGCGTCGGCAGGCTTCGGCTGGTACGAGGTCAGCAACTGGGCGAAGGACGACGCGCACCGCTCACGCCACAACCTCGCATACTGGCTTGGCCACGACTGGTGGGGTGTCGGCCCTGGTGCGCATAGTCATGTCGGTGGAGTGCGCTGGTGGAATGTGAAACACCCGGCCGCATACGCCGACCGGGTATTGGCAGGCGTGTCACCTGCCGCGGGACGCGAGACACTCGACGAGAACACTCAAATGGTCGAACGGGTGCTTTTGAAGGTGCGAATCCGTGATGGCATTCCCGTTGCCGAGCTGACAGCGGGCGGGCGAAACGCGGTCGCCGGACTGATCGCTGACGAGCTCATCGACGCAAAAGCCGCCATCGGCGGCACCGTGGTGGTGACGCGCCGAGGGCGGCTTCTAGCGGATGCCGTGGTCAGACGGCTGCTGGATTGAGCCGTTCGATCAGCTCACGAACTTGATCGACATCGGGTACGAGTATGCCTGGCCCTTGTTTGCGGCGACGGCGGCGATGATGCTGAAGACGATGATCACGACCTCCACGGCGAGGATGATGAAGATGCCGATGATGATGATCGACAGGATGCCGCCGATGATGGCTGCGATCAACATGGTCAGCTGAAAGTTCAGGGCCGTCGCCGAGTGCTGACGGATGAATGGGCCGCGATCCTTCAGCACGAGGTAGCCGATCAGCGCCGGGATGAACCCGAAGAAGATGCCAAGCACGTGGATGACAGTTGCCCACAACTTCTCGTCGGACGGGTTGAGTTGATTGCTCGCCTCATACGGATTGGCCGGAGGTGGTGTTGCGTCGGACATTTCTCTCCTCAAGTCGTGCCCGTGCGGGCATTGTTCTTCTGGCCCCTTACCCTAGGGCACAGCTTGCCGGGGCGGAAGAGCCGTGGCTGGCGTGTTACGCCGGCCACGGCGTGGGTGACCGCGCTTATTTGATGAACCGGATGCTGAACGGATAGCGGTAGCTGTCGCCGGCCTGCACCTTGACTCCGCCGAGAATCGAGAAGACCACATTCAGCACCCACCACGCGAATGGCAGGAGCCAGAGGACCGCGCCGATGAACGTGAACCACAACGCAACGCTGATGATGCTGGTCAGGATCCACAGAATCACATAGCCGATCGTGAATGTGATCTGCCAGTTGAGCGCTTCCTTGCCCTCGACGTTTGTTCGCGGCCCGCGATCCTTCAGCACAAGCCAGATGATGAGTACGGGAATGGGGCCAAGGATGCCGCCAAAATGAGACAGCGACGCCCACAGCTTGTCGTTCTCCGCCGTCAGTGGCGGCGCCGGGGCAAAGGGCTGCTGGGGTTGACCCGCAGGATCAACCGGTGGTTGCACATTCGAATCTGACATGATCACGCCTTTCGGTGACGACTCCAATCAGGTGCGCACAACCCACGCATGCGATGGTCCGAAGGCGCGAGCAACACTGCGTGCACATGCATAAGGTACTGCCGCCTCACACGCGTCCGCAATGATCCTCTGCCCCGTCTGGCGCGATATGATTAGCACTCAGAGATTGTGAGTGCTAACCGAGGCGGCGATGGGAGGTGCGATAGCGGATGGTGTCGGAACGCAGCTTAGAAGTTCTGCGCGTGATCGTGCGTGATTACGTCGCATCCCGAGAACCAGTTGGCTCAAAGAGTATCGTCGAGCGGCACGCATTCGGCGTGTCGGCAGCCACGATCAGAAACGACATGGCTGCCCTCGAGGAAGAGGAGCTGATCACCGCTCCGCACACGTCATCCGGACGTGTGCCGACCGACAAGGGCTACCGCCTTTTCGTCGACCAGTTGGCCGACCTCAAACCGCTTTCGAGCGCACAGCGCCAGGCGATCGAGGTGTTCCTCGGGCAGTCAGTTGACGTTGACGACGTGCTGGCGCGCACCGTTCGGCTGTTGTCACAGCTCACACATCAAGTCGCGCTTGTGCAATACCCTTCCGTCTCGAATGCGCGGGTGAGGCACATCGAATTCGTGCCGATCGCCGCGCGACGCTTGCTGTGCGTCGTCATCGCCGACACCGGCGCGGTCGAGCAACGTGCGGCAGAAACACCGCGAGACATCGATGACGCTTTTGTGGCCGAACTGCGAGCCCGCACCAACGAGACCGTCGCCGGCCTGAAGTTTTCCGATGCCGTTGAGAAGCTGCGCGACGTACCGGATCATCTGGCCGACCATGCGACTGCAGCGGTGATCGTCGGAGCGCTGATCGATCAGATCGAGAGCACTCGACAGGAGAAGCTCGTGATGGCAGGCGCGGCGAACCTGGTGCGAACCGAGCACGATTTCACCGGCAGCATCTACCCTGTTCTTGAGGCGATCGAGGAACAGGTTGAGCTTCTCAAGCTGTTCGGCGAGATGGCAACGGAACAGCATGGTGTCTCGGTGAGCATCGGACGCGAGAACGCGTCGTTCGGGCTCGGGGAGACCTCGGTTCTTGCCAGCGGATACACGGGTGCGGGCGGCTCAACCGCCCACGTCGGTGTGCTTGGCCCGCTTCGCATGGATTACTCGAACAACATGACGGCGGTTCGCGCCGTCGCACGGTATCTGTCTCGTCAACTGGGCGAGGACTAGTACATCATCACAACAACGAAGGAAACGTAGCGTACGTGGCCGACCATTACGAAGTGCTGGGCGTCGATCGGAATGCGACCCAAGAAGAAATCAAGAAGGCGTATCGTCGTCTCGCTCGTGAGTTACACCCGGATGTAAACCCGAGTGCCGAGGCATCCGAGCGGTTCAAACTCGTGACGCACGCGTATGACGTGCTGAGCGATCCCGACCAGAGGCAGCAATACGACATCGGGCCCCAGCCTGGCTTCTCCGGAGCCAACTTCGGGGGATTCGGGGACATATTCGAGACGTTCTTCGGCGGGGGCGGCTCGCAGCGCGGCCCCAAGTCACGCCGCGAACGCGGCCAGGATGCCTTGCTGCGTGTCGAGGTCGACCTCGACGAGGTGATATTCGGCGCTCACCGCGACCTCGAGGTCGATACCGCCGTCATCTGCGAGACCTGCAACGGGTCGTGCTGTCAGCCGGGTACGGCCCCTGTCACGTGTGACATCTGCCACGGGACAGGACAGATTCAGCGCTCGGTGCGCTCACTTCTCGGCAACGTCATGACCTCGAGCCCGTGCGGCACCTGCCGCGGATACGGCACGGTCATCGCCACACCGTGCGTGACCTGCCAGGGCCAAGGCCGTGTGCGTGCCCGCCGCACGGTGCCTGTCGACATTCCAGCCGGTGTCGACACCGGCCTTCGCCTGCAGATGCCTGGCAGTGGAGAGGCCGGTCCGGCCGGCGGCCCGAACGGTGACCTGTATCTCGAAATCAAGGTGCGGCACCACGACGTCTTCAGCAGGGATGGTGACGACCTGCTCTGCACCCTCGAGGTGTCGATGACAGACGCGATCCTGGGTGCTCACACATCGTTGAAGGCGCTTGACGGCGACATTGACATCGAATTGAAACCAGGAACCCAAAGCGCCGAGATCCTCACCATCAAGGGCCGAGGGGTCTCACGTCTGCGCGGCAGCGGCAGGGGCGACCTGCGCGTTGGTGTGCAAGTGGTGACACCATCAAAGCTCGATCGCAAAGAGCGCGAGCTGATCGAACAGTTCGCACGCATTCACAAGCCAGACGCGCCGACGCTCGCGCATTTCCAGCAGGGACTGTTCGCGAAGTTGCGCGATCGCTTCATGGGTGCGTAATGGCACACTTCTACCTGAGCGACAACCTCGATGGTGTGCGTGAAGGTGACGGTGTCGAACTGGATGCCGCAGAGTCCCGGCACATCGTGACCGTCAGCCGCACGCGTGCGGGCGATCCGATCCTGCTCGGCAATGGCCGTGGCGTGACCGTGCGCGGCACCGTTGTCTCGGCCGATCCTGCAGGCGTCGTCGTGCGAGCCGAGCTCGTCGAAGAAACGGCACGGAACGTGCAACTGGTCACCCTCGTGCAGGCGCTTGCCAAGGGCGGCCGTGACGAATTGGCCGTGCAGGCTGCCACGGAGCTCGGTGTCGATGCTGTAATTCCGTGGAGTGCGGAACGCTCGGTGGCGCGTTGGGATGGCACGAAGGCGACGAAGGGCCGCGACAGGTGGCAGTCGATCACGCGCGAAGCGACGAAACAGTCGATGCGAGCATGGTTGCCCGATGTTCGGCCCATCGCCTCAACCGCTGACCTGATCGAACCGGTGACAGGCGCGCGGATGCTCGTGCTTGAGCCGACCGCGCACACACAGCTGACCAGCATCAGGCCGGATGGCCGTGACATCGCACTCGTCGTCGGTCCAGAAGGCGGTGTCTCGCCGAGAGAGCTCGCGGCGTTTGCAGCGGCAGGAGCAGAACCGGTGCGCCTGGGGACAAGCGTTCTGCGCACCTCGACCGCTGGGCCCGCCGCTCTTGCCATCATCAATCTGATTCTCGGCCGATGGTGACACGGACACCCTTCCGTAGAATGGAACCATGAACTTAGCGCCCTCGCTCTTCTCGCGCATCATCTCCGGGGAGATCCCAGCGGATGTCGTCTATGACGGCGAGCGCATGATCGCGTTCCGTGACATAGCGCCGCAAGCGCCCGTGCACATCCTCGTGGTTCCGAAAACCGAGCAATACCGCAACGTGGTCGAGCTCGCGGCCGGAGATCCCGATCTTCTTGCCGAGCTGGTCACGACGGCTGCGAAGATTGCTGACGAACAATCGAACGGGCAGTTCAGGCTCGTTTTCAACACAGGCGAGGACTCCGGTCAGACGATTTTTCACGTGCACGCGCATGTGCTGAGCGCCGGGGCAGGCGAAGTTCTCACGGAAGGCAGTCTTGGAAGCCAGTGACGCGTTCGAAGCGCGACTCCACGTTGACGGCGTGGCAATGGTGCGGTTGCTTGGGCCTCAGGACAGGCTGCTGACCACAATCGAAAAGCAGTATCCGCTCGTCGACGTGCACGTGCGCGGGAACGAGATCAGCCTGACCGGGCACAGGGAGCAGGTCGAATCGGCACGGCGCCTGGTGGAGGAGCTGCTTGTGATGGTGCAGGGCGGTCAGGACCTGAGTCCGGTCGAGGTCGCCAGTTCCGCGCGGATCATTCAATCGGATGCGAACCTCAGCCCCGCCGATGTGCTCAGTCAGGCGATTCTCACGACCAGAGGCAAGAGCATCCGCCCGAAAACTCTCGGGCAGAAGCAGTACGTCGACGCCATCGATGAGAACACCATCGTGTTCGGCATCGGTCCGGCAGGCACCGGCAAGACCTACCTTGCAATGGCCAAGGCGGTGCAGGCGTTGCAGCGCAAAGAGGTGACCCGCATCATCCTGTCTCGACCCGCCATCGAGGCAGGTGAACGCCTCGGCTATCTTCCCGGCACGTTGACCGACAAAATCGACCCGTACCTGCGGCCGTTATATGACGCGCTCAACGAGATGATGGACCCAGAGCTCGTTCCCAAGCTGCTGGCAGCAGGCACCATTGAGGTCGCTCCGCTTGCATACATGCGCGGACGAACCTTGAACGAGTCGTTCATCGTGCTCGACGAGGCCCAGAACACGACGCCAGAGCAGATGAAGATGTTCCTGACCAGGCTGGGCTTCGGCTCCAAGATGGTGGTGACCGGCGACATCACCCAGATCGACCTGCCGACCGCGGCAAGCGGGCTTCGTCTCGTGACGCGAGTGCTGAAAGACATCGACGACATCCATTTCGCTCGTCTGACAAGCGCTGACGTGGTGCGCCACAGCCTTGTCGGACGCATCGTCGACGCATACACCGAATACGACGCGCAGCGTCAGGCAGACACGTTCGAACGTGAACAGGCGCGCGAGTTCGCCAACCGTGCAGAGCGACGCGCTGCTATGCCGCGACACCAACCGAAGGGGCGGTAGAACGCCGTGAGCATCGAAGTGAACAACGAATCGGCGATCGCGGTCGACGAAGCGGCACTGCAACGCTTGAGCGCATATGCCCTGGAGTCCATGCACGTTCACCCCGAGGCCGAGCTCGCAATCGTGCTCGTGGATGAAGCTGCCATGGAACAGCTGCACGTGCAGTGGATGGACGAACCCGGTCCGACGGATGTTCTGAGCTTTCCGATGGATGAGCTGCGCCCAGGCACGGAAGACATGCCGACGGCGGCCGGATTGCTCGGCGATGTCGTGTTGTGCCCGCAGGTTGCCCAAGCGCAAGCGGAGACCGCCGGACACTCTCTGATGGACGAATTGCTCCTGCTGACAACACACGGGATTCTGCATCTGCTCGGGTTCGACCACGCCGATCGAGACGAGGAACGCGAGATGTTCGGAATTCAGCGCGACATCCTGATCGCCTTCTCGCTTGCAGAACGCCGACGATAGCCGCTTGCAGATGCTGATCGCCGTCTTCTTGATTGTTGCCATCGTGCTTGTGGCATTCGGCGGTTTGATGGCGGCTGTTGACTCCGCGATATCCGTGCAGTCTCGGGGGGACCTGATCGAACTGGCGGAAGAGGCACGAGCACGACGATCGCTGCTCGCGATCGCAGCCGACCCGGGCGCGCACGTGAACGCCGTCAGCTTCGTGCGCATCATCTCCGAGACGACCGCGGCAGTTCTCGTCACGCTCGCGTTCGAGAGCATCTTCGAGCACTGGTGGATCTCGCTTCTGGTTGCGGCCGCGTTGATGACGGGCGTGTCGTTCGTGCTCGTCGGAACCAGCCCACGCAGTGTCGGGCGGATGCACGCCAAACGCATACTGCTGATCACCGCACCCGTCGTACACCTGGTTCGGGTGATTCTGGGTCCGATCGCCAGAGGTTTGGTGATCCTCGGCAACAAGGTCACCCCATCCAGGGCGCGCTCAGCAGCGGTTGCGTCTGAAGAGCAATTGCTGAGCATCGTCGACGAGGCAACCGAGCTCGACGTACTGGAGGAAGACGATCGGGAACTCATCCACTCGATATTCGAGTTCAACGAAACGGTTGTGCGGGAGGTGATGATCCCGAGGACCGACATGGTCACCATCGACGCTGCAGCATCCATCGGCACAGCGATGTCTCTGTTCCTGAACAAGGGTGTGTCACGTATTCCGGTGATCGACGGGGACGTCGACGACGTGAAGGGGGTGCTGTACCTGCGCGACGTCGCGAGGCTGACCTTCGAACGCCCGCTGGATGCCGACAGTGTCACCGTCGTTCAGCTCGCGCGCCCTGCCCTGTTCGTGCCCGAATCGAAGAAGGCAGACACTCTGCTGCGTCAGATGCAGTCTGAGTCGAATCACCTTGCCATGGTCGTCGACGAATACGGCGGAATAGCCGGACTCGTCTCGCTCGAGGACTTGATCGAGGAACTCGTCGGCGACATCTCGGACGAATACGACCATGAGGTGGCGCTCGTTGAAACCGTCGGAGAAGGACGCTTCAGGGTCAGCGCGCGACTGCCGGTGGATGAGCTCGGTGAACTGTTCGGGATCGAACTCGACGACGACGACGTCGACTCAGTCGGCGGCCTGCTCTCGAAGGCGCTCGGCAGGCTCCCGGTGGCAGGGTCGCGCGTTTCCACAAGCGGGCTGGTGCTCACGGCCGAGCGAACAGAGGGCAGACGTAAGCGCCTGAGCACGGTGCTCGTCGAGCGGGACACCGCACTGATCGACGGTGACCTGCCTGGCAGTGCCCATTCGACAAGAGATCATTCGAAGAGCGAGAGAAACGGGTCATGAGCACATACCACGCAGGATTCGTCTCGTTCGTCGGACGTCCGAACGTCGGAAAGTCCACCCTGACCAACGCACTCGTCGGCGAAAAGGTCGCGATAACCAGTTCCAAGCCACAGACGACCAGACGTGCGATTCGCGGCATCGTGCATCAGAAGAACGGCCAGTTGATCGTGGTCGACACCCCTGGCATGCACCGGCCGCGCACGCTGCTCGGCGAACGGCTGAATTCACTTGTGCAGACAACGCTCGGCGATGTCGACGTGATCGGCATGTGCGTTCCAGCGAATGAGAAGCTTGGCCCCGGCGATCGATACATCAACGAACAGTTGGATGCGTATCCGCGCGCCAAAAAGGTAGCGATCGTGACCAAGATCGATGCGGCAAGCCGGCCTGCGGTCGCGGCGCAACTGCTGGCAGTGTCTGCACTTCGCGACTGGGAGGCGATCGTTCCCATCTCGGCGACCAGTCACGTTCAACTGGATACACTCACGGCCGAGCTGATGAAGCTGCTTCCGCCGTCTGAACCGCTCTATCCTGCCGACGCGGTGACGGACGAGAGCCTCGAGGAGCGGATAGCCGAGTACATCCGTGAGGCGGTTCTTGAGGGCGCCAGGGAGGAACTGCCGCATTCGCTTGCCGTGACGATCGATGACATCGTCGAGCGTGACGACAAAGAACTCGTCGAGATCTACGCCAACCTTTTCGTCGAGCGAGACAGCCAGAAGGCGATTGTGATCGGCAAGTCGGGCAGCAGGCTGCGGGAGATCGGAATTCAGGCGCGCAAGCAGATCGAACCGCTTGTCGGCACGCATGTCTTCCTGTCGATCAGAGTGAAGGTTGCCAAGGACTGGCAACGCGATCCGAAACAACTCGGCAGGCTGGGCTTCTGATGACAAACATCCTTGCCCGTACATCGAAGGGATGATTTGCGTCCATCGATGAGGTGAGCCGAGCGTGGTCGCCTTACGGTTGATGGTGATGCAGATCTTGTCACGATATCGCTGGGCACTCGAGCCGCTTGTGGCCGTCGTGCTCGCATTCGCCTGGGCGGCGAGCGTGGTCAGGCTCGGACCGACGAGCGTTCTCATCGTCGTGATCAGCTGCGCCGCTGTTGCGCTTTCTCGGGTGAGCCCGTTGATCGCGCTTGGCATCACCTGGCTCGCTGCCGTCGGCGAGCTCAGCGGGGCGGGATTCATCCCGGCTGAGCGCGCGTGGCCGGGCTATCTCGCACTCGCCATCAGCATCTTCGGCGTCACTGCGCACGGACGCGGCGCCGTCAAGTGGTTCGCCCTTGCCACTGCCGTGATCCTTGGCGCTGCTTCTGCGCTCCCAGGCGTACGTGCGGGGTTCACCGTGGTGAGGAGCGTTGCGACACTCCCCGCAGTTGCGGCCGAGACGATCTCGATCCTCCTTCTGGGCGCGGTGCTCAGCATCGGCCTGGTTGTCGCATGGGTGCTTGGCTACCTCGTGGCCAGACAGCGCACTGCCGTGCTTCGCGGCAACCGATCGCTGCTGCTGTGGTTGGCTACGCCAAGCAGTATTGCGGCGCTGCCGACCGACAGCGAGTCTGCAACGTTGGTTCGACCGGTCGCCTCGTGGCAACTGGTCGTCGATACCGTGCTCGCAATCTTGTATGTGCTGGTCTGCGTCCTCGACGGATCATCGAGCGCAGGCATGCAGTTGATCGTCGTGCTGGTGTTCGCGATCGCAGTCGCTCTTCGCAGGCTGTCGCCTGCCCTGGCGCTTGGCGTTGCATGGCTCGCCGCGATCATCCACATGCTGTCCGGCACGGCCGCGCAGCCATCGGACCTCGCCGTCCTCATCGTGCTCTACGCCACGGCCGCATACGGAGACAGGATCGTCAGGTGGGCAGGTCTCGGTTCCGTCGGGGTCGGTGCGCTGCTTGCCGCGGGCTATCTGACGCTGTCGAACAGTGTGCAGTTCGGCAGCGCACTCACCTCCACACCGTCGGCGCGGGAAGGCTCGCTTGCGTTGCAGTTCGCCGTGACCTTTGTGATCGCCATCAGTGTGATGGGTGTTGCGTGGGTGCTCGGTCTTCTCGTGCGCACCTGGCAGCGCGCAGCCGAGTCCCGCCGCGCGCTTGGTCGAGCGGAGACAGAAGAGCGAGCAGCGCGGGCACAGACGGTCGTCGAGCAGCAACGAAACCGGATAGCACGCGACATGCACGACGTCGTGGCGCATTCGCTGGCCGTCGTGATTGCGCAGGCAGACGGAGCACGGTATGCGAGAAAAACGGATCCGCACGCGGTCGACGAAGCCTTGCAGGCCATCGCGTCCACGGCACGAAACGCGCTGGGAGACGTGCGACTGCTTCTCGGGCAGCTTCGGCACAACGAAGGCAGCGGGCCGCAACCGACACTCGCCGATCTCGATCGGCTCGTTGAGCAGCTCGCAGCTGCAGGGCTGAGAATTGTTCGTCGCGATGTGGGCGAGCCGCGCGAACTCGGGGCTGCGACGCAGCTTGCGCTGTATCGCATCGCGCAGGAAGCGTTGACCAACGCGATGCGGCACGGCGTGGCTGCCCCAGGTGCTCCTGTTGACGCCGAACTGACGCTCACCTGGTCGCAGGAGAGCGTAGAACTGCGATGTGCAAACCGAACGAGGCGGTCGCTCGAAGCTGGCACCGAGGGTGATCTTCCTGACCTACCGGCGGGCGTGGACAACGGCGGACACGGGATACCAGGCATGCGTGAGCGTGCTCTGCTTGTCGGTGGCTCCATGAATATCCACACGAGCGACGGATGCTTCGTCGTCGAGGCGCGCGTGCCTGCACCCGCGAGGATGGAACCAGTGTGAACGAAACTCGAACACGCACGCCGATCAGGGTCGCACTCGTGGACGATCAAGCGCTTTTCCGGGCCGGCATTCGCATGCTGGTCTCCTCGCAGAGCGACCTGGAGTTCGTGGGAGAAGCCGGCGACGGTGTTGAGGGCATCGAGATGGCGGTTTCCACCCGTCCAGACGTTGTTCTGATGGACATCCGCATGCCCGTTATGGACGGGATCGCATCAACCGCAGCGATTCTGCAGAACGCGGTTGTGCGCGGAGCGCCACCTCCCAGGGTGATCATGCTGACCACGTTCGACCTCGACGAAGCTGCCGCCCGTGCCATCAGGGGCGGCGCAAGCGGATTCGTATTGAAAGACGCCGAGCCGGAATTCCTGCTCGCGGCCATCCGCACCGTTCACGCAGGCAACGCGGTCATCGCGGCGGCGGCTACCAGGGAACTCTTCGAACGGTTCGCGCCGGCCACGACCGGACCTCAACGTCCTGCCGCGTTCGAGACACTGACTTCCCGCGAACGCGAGATCTTCGCGCTCGCCGCCCGCGGCTTGAGCAACGCAGAGATCGCGCTCGGCGAATACCTCAGCGAGGCAACGGTGAAGACGCATATCAGCCGGATTCTTGCCAAGCTCGAGCTGCGCGACCGGGTGCAGTTGGTTGTCTACGCGTTCGAACACGGGCTGACCAGCTGACCGCTGTCATCCTTACGATGTATCGGTAAATCGGCCGACAGCGCGATTCGCATGCTGCCGCTGATTTCTAGCGTTGAAGCATGCAGACCACAACTACAGAACTCGGGCTCGTCGCACGGGTGGCCAACGCAAGCAAAACGTACGGGCGAGGAGATGGCCTCGTCACAGCGCTCGACAACGTGTCGATCGGCATCGAGCGTGCTCGGTTCACCGCGATCATGGGACCGAGTGGATCAGGCAAGTCGACGCTCATGCACGTGATGGCCGGCCTGGATTCGGTGACCTCCGGCCAGGTATGGCTTGGAGACACCGAAATCACGGCGATGCGGGACTCCGAGCTGACCCTGCTCAGACGACGACGTGTCGGATTCGTCTTTCAAGCCTTCAATCTGGTGCCGACCCTCGACGTCGACGGCAACATCCTGCTGCCGTTCGAACTCGACGGGCGCAAGCCTGATGCGACCGAACGCAGCTGGATCGAGTCGCTGACGGATTCTCTCGGCCTCACCTCCCGGCTCACGCACCGGCCGCATGAGCTCTCTGGTGGGCAGCAGCAGCGCGTCGCGATCGCCCGCGCTCTTGCAACGCGTCCCGAGCTGATCTTCGCCGACGAGCCGACCGGAAACCTCGACTCGCGAAGCGGACGCGAGGTGCTTTCGCTGCTCGCCGCGGCCAGCGCGGACTACGGCCAGAGCATCGCGATGGTGACGCACGATCCGATCGCCGCAAGTTTTGCCGACCGGGTCGTTTTTCTCGCGGACGGCGCCGTCGCGCACGAATCAGGACGCTCGACCCCTGAGACCATTTCGGCGTACATGCTTGGAATGGAGCAGGCGGCATGAGTGGCCTTCGGTTGGGCCGCAGCCGGCCTGCGGCTCGCAGCGGCCACGGAGCGAGCATCCTCGTCGCCTCGCTCAGCGCAGCGTTCGGCGTCGTGTTGCTGATGGCGACGGATGCGCTGTCGACGTACATCAGAGCGTCATCGCTCGGAGAGCATGGATCCG
Source organism: Microbacteriaceae bacterium (assembly GCA_035565115.1). Taxonomy (GTDB): domain Bacteria; phylum Actinomycetota; class Actinomycetes; order Actinomycetales; family Microbacteriaceae; genus Rathayibacter_A. The sequence goes on from DATMTC010000162.1 coordinate 43,263, forward strand.
TTCGGTTGGCGCTTCTGATCGTCGCAGCGGTCTTCATCGTGATCGCTGTTTATGTGGGAGCCATCGTCACGACCAACACGTTCGCGACGATTGTCGCTGGCAGAACGCGAACATTGGCTCTACTACGCTTGATCGGTGCCAGTTCTGGCAGGCTCAGGGCATCCGTCGCCAGGGAGGGTCTGCTTGTCGGCTGCATCGGCAGCGCACTTGGCGCTGTGATCGGATACGCCATCGCGATTGCGGGCACGCGCGCGGTTGTCGCGTTGGGCATGATCCCCGATCTCGACTATCCGACGTTCGATCCTCTGATCCTCATCCCGCCGGTGGTCGTCATTGCCACGACCTGGTTGGCGTCGTGGGTCGGTTCGCGTCGCGTGCTCGCCGTCACACCGTTGCAGGCACTGGGGACGAGCGTTGAGCGGTCAAGCCAGGAGGCAGGCGCGCGGCGAGGTCGGAACATCGCGGCGGTCATGCTCTTCGGCGTTGGGGCTGGCCTGCTGGTGGCAGGCATTCTGTTCGGTCTTGTGACGCCGTTCGGAGTGCTGATCGCCCTACTCGGTGGCGTGCTGTCGTTCAGTGGACTTGTGCTCGGTGCGCATCTGCTGATGCCGCCGGTGCTTCGGCTGGTCGGAAGTCTCGCAGGTGGTTCTGCCTCAGCCAGGCTCGCGGCGGCGAACGCGGTTCGCTACCCGGATCGCAGCGCGCGTACTGCAATCGGCCTGGTCATCGGCGTGACCCTGGTGACCATGTTCTCGGTCGCGGCTCAGTGCTACCAGAACGTGCTGAACGCAGCACAGTCGGCCAGGCCGGATGTTTACTCCGGTGCTGGGGTAGACCCCGTGCTGAGCGCCACGATCGCGGTTTTCAGCATCCTTGTCGGATTCTCTGCGGTCATAGCGGCTGTCGGCATGGTCAACAGCCTGTCGCTCAGCGTGTTTCAGCGGCGTCGCGAGCTCGGGTTGCTTCGCGCGCTCGGGTTCAGTTCGAATCAGGTGCGAGCGCTTGTGTTCATCGAGAGTGCGCAACTGTCTATTGCCGCCGTTCTCACGGGTGTTGTGCTTGGAATCTTCTACGGCTGGGCTGGCGCGCAGTCGCTGCTCGGGTCGTTGCCTGGCGGCGGTCTGATCGCTCCTTCCGTGCCGTGGCCCGTGTTGGCCGTGGCGGCCGCGGCGTGTGCCTTTCTCGCGGTCGTGGCATCGATCGCTCCGACCCGTCGTGCTGTGCGGACCTCACCAATGGCCGCGCTTGCGGTCGAGTGAGCACTGCTTTCTGAAGCAATCATGATGGCAGGCTGGGAGAGCGCCTTGCGGATGCTTTCCGGCGCATACATGCGCGCTGTTGCGCTCGATAATGAGATGCTCGCAACGGAAGGGTCGCATGCAGATGCCGGAATGGTTGATGGATCTCCGGATCGACAAGTCACCGTTCCTGATCGGTGTGACTCTGATCGCCGCGTTCTGTGTCGTATGCACTCTTCTGCGCCGTCCATCGAGGAAGTGGCTGCTGACAGCTGCTGCATCCGTCGCTCTCGGCGGCGCGCTCGGCTGGGGCATCGCATGGCTGCTCAGCGACGTCATGGATGTGTTCGGCCTGCCGCTGACGACCGTGACCAGGCTGTGGGTGGCGTCGACGTTCGCCGGGGTCTTTCTTGCCGTTGCGAGCATGTGGCGTGCCAGCTGGTGGCGGATTGTGGTGGCGGCCGTGTGCATTCCGGTGATCGTGATCACGGCCGCAGCGTGGATCAACGTCGACTTCGGCGCATATCGGAACCTGAACGATGCGCTCGGCGTGGATCCATACCCGGCATTGAATCTTGCGTCGCAGTCAGGCAATGACGCGCCGGCCGATCCTCACCTGGCGCGCGACTGGCATCCGCCAACGGACATGCCGGCTCGCGGACGGGTCGGAACGGTCAGGATCCCTGCAACGGTGTCCGGCTTCAATGCGCGTCCGGCCGAGGTGTACCTGCCTCCGGCTGCACTCGTGCCTGACCCGCCGATTCTGCCTGTCATCGAGATGTTCTCAGGACAGCCTGGGTCGCCGATCGACATTTTCGAATCTGCTCGATTCGCTACATACCTGAATGAGTATGCGAGTGCGCACAATGGGCTCGCCCCGATCGTCGTGGTGCCAGACCAGTTGAGCGCGCCGGAGCACAACCCGATGTGCGTCGACTCGCCGCTCGGGCGGTCGGCCAGCTATCTCACCGTAGATGTGCCCAACTGGATCCAGTCGCATCTGCGCGTCGGATCTGACCGCTCATCATGGGCAATCGGTGGCTATTCACAGGGCGGAACGTGTTCGATCCAGTTCGGTGCCGGGCATCCAGAACGATATGGGGCCATCCTCGACATCTCGGGCGAGGATGCGCCGACGATCGGAGCACAGACCATTCGCAAGGGCTTTGCGGGCAGCGCGGCCGCGTATCATGCGGCGCTTCCACTGACGCTACTGGCCAAGAACGCGCCGTTTACCGACACCTTCGGCATCTTCGGTGTCGGCCAGAATGACACCAGATACGGACCAGAACTCAAGACGATTGCTGCAGCAGCAGCGCGGGCCGGCATGAGAACCCAGCTGATCCAATCGCCGGGCAGCGGACACGACTGGAACACCGTGCGGTACGTGCTTCAGCGTGCGATGGCACCACTTGCAGCAGACCTGGGGCTGTGATGCATCCGATCGTTCGCGCCGTGACAGTGCGTCTTCGGCGCCAGCCTGTCGCGTTTGCCGTCACAGCGCTCATTCTGGGCATTGCTCTTGCAGGCACGGCCTCTCACGTGCCTCCGCGTGTACTTCGTGAGGCGTTTGCAACAGGATTCGGACCTGTTGCACTCGCCGGACACTGGTGGAGCCCGCTGACCGCGATCTTCTTCACAGACAGCCTTGCCGAGTTGATCGTGGTCGTTGTGCTCTGCTTGACACTTCTTGGCTGGGCGGAGCGACTGCTCGGCTCAGTTCGCACGGCGATCGCTTTCGTGCTCACGCCTGTGGTCGGCACGGTTCTCGGTGTGCTTGTACAGGCTGTCATGCGCAGTGGCGGCGCCTGGTGGTCGCACGACGTGCGTACAGCACTCTCGTTCGACCCGGTTTCGGCGATCGCTGGAACTCTGATGGCCGCAAGCGCGTTCGGCGGGTTGCTCGTGCGTCGGCGCATCAGGGTGTTCACCCTGCTCGCCGTGTTGATCCTCCTGCTCTATTCTGGCCAACCGGCCGACCTGTACCGCCTCATGGCCGTCGCGATCGGATGGGGGCTTGGACTCCTGTTCCGTCCGCCGACACACCTGACCGTATGGCCACGGAGCTCGCATCACGAGATCCGGGTTCTCATGGCATCCGTCGTCGCCGCAACGGCGGTCGGCCCTGCGTACGCGTTGTTCAGCGGTTCCCGGTTCGGACCGCTTGCGCCCGTCGCGCTCCTTTTGAACACGGGCGGCTCTGCGACCGGTTCCGTGCTCGACGATTGCAGCGCGTTGAACATCAGCCGCAACTGCATCGACGACATTACGCTCGAACGCATCTCGGGAATCGGCCCCATCGTGCTGTCTGTGCTGCCGTTGGCAACGCTCCTGCTCGTTGCTTACGGGCTGCTGCGTGGCAGGCGATTCGCCGTGTGGCTGGGTGTTCTGATGAACGCCGGATTCGCCGTTGTCACGGCGTACTATCTCGGATTTTTGCCGCGATCTGGTGTTCCATACGTGATTCAGCAGCAATCCGTGCACTACTGGGGACTGTCGATTTCGATGGCGGCAGGCGCTGTGCTGCCCGCAGGCATCGCCGTCTTGCTCGTGGTGTTCAGACGGCACTTCGTCGTTCTTGCTCCCCGTTCGAGGATTGCGGGATATCTGGCGACCGTCGGCGGCGCGGCCCTCGTGCTGACGACCATCTACGTCGTGATCGGTTCAACCATCAGATCGCATGCCTTCAGCCGCCCCGTGGCCGTGCAGGACCTCCTGGCAGACGCACTCGAACGGTTCATACCCGTCTCGTTCCTGCACAGGGTGATACCGAATTTCGTGCCGACAACTCCTGCCGGCTCGCTGCTCTATCACGGCATCGGGCCTGCATTCTGGTGCGTGGTGTTCATCGCGGCCATTCCGCCGCTGCTCGGCAGACAGGAACGCGCGCGAGGCACGGATGCCGTGCGGGCCAGGGCTATGCTCGAAACCGGCACAGGCGACGGTCTTGCATTCATGACGACCTGGCCAGGGAACTCGTACTGGTTCGACAACGACGCGAATGCCGCCATCGCATACCGCGTGGTCGGAACGATCGCATTGACGACAGGAGGTCCGTTCGGTTCATGGCCACCTCGCGCCGAGACCGTGCACGGCTTCGCGCGATTCTGCGACGACAACGGCTGGATTCCGGTGTTCTACAGCACCGACGCCTCGATGCAGCCCATCTTCGACCAGATGGCCTGGGGAACCATGGTGGTGGCAGAAGAGACGGTTGTCGAACTTGCCCAATGGAGCACGACGGGCAAAAAGTGGCAGGATGTGCGCTCGTCGATCAACCGGGCAGAGCGGGCAGGCATCCGCACCGAGTGGACGACATACAGCGCGCTGCCGTTGGGCATGACGAGCCAGCTCGCCGAACTTTCTGAGCAGTGGGTTGCGGACAAACAACTGCCAGAAATGGGCTTCACACTCGGCGGGCTTGACGAACTGCAGGACCAATCGGTGGCATTGATGCTCGCAATCGACGCTGACGGCAATCTGCACGGGGTCACGAGCTGGCTGCCCGCATACCGCGACGGCACGATCGTCGGATGGACACTCGACTTCATGCGCAGACGCGCCGACAGCATCAACGGCGTCATGGAGTTCGTTATCGCGCGCGCAGCAGAGCGGATGCGTGAGGACGGAATCGAGTGGATGAGCCTGTCTGCTGCCCCGCTCGCACACACGCAGTCAGCCGAGAAGGCTGCAGGCGCGACAGAGCGTTTTCTCGCATCGCTGAGCGGATCGCTCGAGCCGATCTACGGGTTCAGGTCGTTGCTGAAGTTCAAACTCAAGTTCCAACCGGATCGGCGCCGCCTGCTGATGGCATACCCGGATCCGGTTGCTCTGCCACGGATCGGGTTCGCCCTGATGCGCGCCTATCTGCCCGGTCTGAGCGTGCGGCAGGTGGCGCGGATCGTGCGCAGCAACCGATAGGAAAGTGGTACTCTCAAATTGTGCTGCACGGTGTGCTCCTCCTTAGCTGCCGCGACGAGTCCTAGTTTCAGGCCTCCCTCGTCGCGGAGTTCGTCGTTGGCTGACAACCATTCGCGAGGAGAATACAGAGCATGAAGAACACACAGGCGCCCAGCGCCATGCCGATCCACAAGTATCGGCCGTATCACGAGCAGATCACCGTGAATCTGCCAGATCGCACCTGGCCTGACAACCGCATAACGGTTGCCCCGCGTTGGTGCGCCGTCGACCTGCGTGACGGAAACCAGGCACTGATCGATCCGATGAGCCCGGAGCGCAAGCGGATCATGTTCGACCTGCTGGTCTCGATGGGTTACAAAGAGATCGAAGTCGGGTTTCCGAGTGCAAGCCAGACCGATTTCGACTTCGTGCGCAGCCTCATAGAAGAGGGCGCGATTCCGGATGACGTCACCATCCAGGTGCTCACTCAGGCGCGCGACCACCTGATCGAGCGCACGTACGAGTCGATCGTCGGCGCGAAGCAGGCGATTGTTCACCTGTACAACTCGACAAGCGTGCTGCAGCGAGACGTCGTGTTTCGCACGGATAAGCAGGGCATCATCGACATCGCATTGCACGGTGCTCGCAAGTGCCGTTCGATGGAGGCCACCGTCCCTGGGACGACGGTCTACTACGAGTACTCGCCGGAGAGCTACACCGGCACCGAGCTGGAGTTCGCCGTCGACATCTGCAACCAGGTGCTCGAAGTCTTCGAACCAACGCCAGAGCGCAACGTCATCATCAACCTGCCGTCTACCGTCGAGATGGCGACGCCGAACGTCTACGCCGATTCGATCGAATGGATGTCGCGACGGCTGAACCATCGTGAGAACGTGATTCTGTCGCTGCACCCGCACAATGACCGAGGCACGGCGATCGCGGCGGCAGAACTGGGCTACCTCGCAGGGGCCGACCGCATCGAAGGATGCCTGTTCGGCAACGGCGAGCGCACAGGCAACGTCGACCTCGTCGCGTTGGGAGTCAACCTGTTCACCCAGGGGATCGACCCGCAGATCGACTTCTCCGATATCGACCACGTCAAGCGCACGGCCGAGTACTGCAACCAGCTGTCGGTTCACGAGCGCAGTCCGTGGGCAGGCGACCTCGTTTTCACCGCGTTCAGCGGATCGCATCAGGATGCCATCAAGAAGGGTTTCGAAGCGATGGCTGCAGACGCCGAGGACCAGGGCAAGAGCGTTGACGAGCTGACCTGGGCCGTGCCGTACCTGCCGGTCGACCCGAAAGACCTCGGACGCAACTACGAGGCGGTCATCAGGGTCAACTCGCAGTCAGGCAAGGGCGGTGTCGCCTATCTGTTGAAGCACGACCACGCGCTCGACCTGCCGCGCAAGCTGCAGATCGAATTCTCCGGTGTCGTTCAGGCGAAGACAGACCAGGATGGCGGCGAGGTCACGAGCGATGAGATCTGGGCGATCTTCCAAGACGAATACCTGCCGGCTGCCGCACACGACCACGATGCCAAGTGGGGCAGATTCGAGGTCACGTCTGCCAGGACGTCGAGCGACGAGGCTGGCATGGTGACGCTGGCCGTGCAGTTGCGTGACGGAGACAACGTATCGGCAGCCGAGGCGATCGGCAACGGGCCGATCAACGCGTTCCTGCAGATTCTCGCCGACCGCGGGCTCAGCATCGAACTGTTCGACTACGCGCAGCACACGCTCAGCGCGGGCGGAGACGCTCAGGCTGCAGCGTACGTGGAGCTGCAGATCGGCGACAAGCGACTGTGGGGTGTGGGTATCGACGCTGACACGTCTTCCGCGTCATTCAGGGCCATCGTCTCTGCTGTCAACAGGGCGGTTCGCTCACAAGCCGCGTCCGAGACGCTCGTTCGCGCGTAGCGCGGGATAATCGATGAGTGCCTGTTTATCGTGATGAAGCCGTCGTGCTCCGAACCCACAAACTGGGTGAGGCCGACCGTATCGTCACCCTGCTGACCCGTCGCCACGGCAAGGTCCGCGCCGTGGCGAAGGGTGTGCGGCGCACCGCTTCGAAATTCGGCGCGCGCCTCGAGCCGTTCATGGTCGCAGATGTTCAGCTGTACGAGGGTCGAAGCCTTGACACCATCACGCAGGCGGAATCGCTCGGCTCATACGGTGCTGCGATCGCTGAAGACTACGCGAGCTACACGGCCGCGAACGCGATGGTTGAGACCGCAGACCGGTTGAGCGAAGCGGAGAGTTCGACACAGGCATACATTCTGCTCGTCGGTGCATTGCGCTCGCTTGCACGACGTGAGCACGGAGCATCGATGACGTTGGATTCGTACCTGCTTCGCGCCCTGTCAATGGCAGGCTGGGCACCGAGTTTCGCTGACTGCTCACGCTGCGGAACGGTCGGGCCGCACGATGCGGTCGTCGTGCAACTCGGCGGGGTCGTCTGTGAGAACTGCGCACCCACCGGCTCACCGAGGCTCGATCGGCAGACGATCGGCCTGCTCGGGGCGTTGCTTGAGGGGGACTGGCCGACAGTGGATGCCGTCGACGACGGCACACGAAGCAAGGCAAGCGGCGTTGTCGCTGCATACACGCAGTGGCATTTGGAACGTGGCCTGCGCTCTCTCGCGCACGTCGATCGCAGCGCGAGGCCGAGCACAGGTCCCAGCACAGCGCCGAGCGCAGTGCCGACGGGCGCGACGGCATGACGCCGAAGCCATACACCCACAAGGACGCCGTCTCGTTCAAGCCGGTCGACTGGACCGGGCTTTATCCGCCGGAGCTTCCGGCATCCGCTGTGCCGAAGCACGTCGCTCTCGTGATGGACGGTAACGGGCGTTGGGCGAATCGGCGCGGCCTGACCCGTATCGAGGGGCATCGCGCGGGCGAGGCCTCGCTGCTCGACGTGGTGGCAGGCGCGCTGCAGCTGGGCGTGCGGCACCTGAGCGTTTACGCGTTCTCGACGGAGAACTGGCGTCGGTCACCCGATGAGGTGCGCTTTTTGATGGGATTCAATCGTGAGGTCTTGCATCGCAGACGCGATCAGCTGAACGAGTGGGGCGTGCGTGTGCGTTGGGCAGGCAGGCGTCCTCGCCTGTGGTCGTCAGTGATCAAGGAGCTCGAGTTCGCCGAACGGCTCACCCTAGACAACGACGCGCTCACGTTGACGATGTGCGTCAACTATGGAGGGCGCACCGAGATCGCGGATGCTGTGCGTTCGATCGCCGCGGATGCTGCGGCAGGACGCATCCGCCCATCAGCGATCTCGGAGAAGACGATCCAGAAACACCTGTACGCGCCCGACCTGCCGGATGTTGACCTGTTCGTGCGCAGCTCGGGCGAGCAACGAACAAGCAACTTCATGCTGTGGCAGAGCGCATACGCAGAGATGGTGTTCCTCGACACACTGTGGCCAGACTTCACCAGGGAAGACCTGTGGAGGGCGGTGGAGATCTACGCGGCACGCAACCGTCGGTTCGGCGGGGCTGTCGACACCCCAGATGGAGCGCTGTAACTAGGCGGCGGTTGCCGAGCAGGGATGGCGCGGAATACTCCGGGTGTGCTCCCGGTTGCCACAAGCATGACTGACTCCATTCAAACCTCCCCGATCAAAGTCGACATCTGGTCTGACGTCGCCTGTCCGTGGTGCTACATCGGCAAGCGCAAGTTCGAAGCCGGTGCAGGACTGTTCCAAGGTTCGAGTGACGACAGGGCGGTCGAGATCGAATATCACAGCTATGAGCTCTCGCCAGACACGCCTGTGGACTTCGAGGGAAGCGAAACCGACTTCCTTGCACAGCACAAGGGGATGCCCGCCGACCAGGTCGCAGGCATGCTCGCGCGGGTGGGGGGCATCGCCGCAGAAGTCGGTCTGCAGTACGACTTCGACTCGCTGAAGCACACGAACACGGTCAAGGCGCATCAGCTCCTGCACTACGCGAAGGCGCACGGCGTGCAGTTGCAGGCAAAGGAACGCCTGCTGCGCGCATACTTCATCGAGGGCAAGCACGTGGGCCGCATCCAAGACCTGGCAGACCTTGCGGCCGAGATCGGGCTGGACCGAGCGGACGTCGTGCGGTCTCTGACCGAAGACGAGTACCTGGCCGATGTGCGCGGCGATCAGGCGCTTGCGCAGGAATACGGCATCCAGGGTGTTCCGTTCTTCGTCATCGACGGCAAATACGGCGTGTCTGGTGCGCAAGAGGCAGCGACCTTCGCTCAAGTGCTCGAGCAGGTGTGGGGCGAACGCCTGGCGGATGCCGAAGCAGAAGAAGACGAGTCCGTGGCATGAGCACGCCGATCCAGCTCACGCAACTCGGTGACCCGAACGCCGTGGTGTGCGACGGCGATTCGTGCGCCCTGCCTGCGGCGTCAGGGTCGCAGACTCAGGCGGATTCTTCCGGATCGGTGATATCCGCCACGACAGCGCCGAACGCCGACAGCAGCGAGTTCGCATCGACGAAGGCGCTGTAGTCGTGCTCTCCTGATCCCATGGCGATCTCGGCGCCGACGATGGATTCGTCGGCATAGACCGGCCACTGGGCTCTGCTGCCAAGCGGCGTGATGGTTCCTCGCTCGTATCCGGTCGCCTCTGTGGCCAGTGCCGCGTCTGGCATGGCAAGCTTGTTGACTCCCACCACCCGCCGCAGCTTCGGCCAGGAAATTTTGCGACCTCCGGGAACGAGCGCGAACAGAAAATCCCCGTCGTGCCGTCTGACGACAAGTGTTTTGACGATGCCGCTTGGTTGAATGCCGAGCAACTGGGCGGCTTCGTGCAGGGAACCGGCCTGCGGCCGCTTGACGATGCGCACGTCAAGACCGCGAGCGGCAGCATCCGCCTCGACTCGTGCACGTCCGGACGGTTGATCGCCAGCCATCTGAGAGAATTGATTACTGATGTCCATCACCGCAACCTTAACGCCTCAAACCGCCGCGCCAGCACCGCTGGCGATCGGGCCGCTTCGCCTGGAGAATCCCATCGTGCTCGCCCCGATGGCAGGCATCACGAACACGGCGTTCAGAAGGCTCTGCCGTGAATATGGTGCAGGGCTCTATGTGAGCGAGATGATCACATCGCGTGCGCTGGTTGAACGCACCAGGGAGTCGATGCGGTTGATCACTCATCACGAGAGCGAGACGCCGCGGTCGATCCAGTTGTATGCCGTCGATCCGAACACTGTGCGCGATGCGGTCAGCATGCTCGTCGACGAAGATCGCGCGGATCACATCGATCTGAATTTCGGCTGCCCGGTGCCCAAGGTCACGCGCAAGGGCGGGGGAGCAGCGCTGCCGTGGAAGCTCGACCTGTTTCGTGACATTGTCACGGCCGCCGTACGGGCGGCCGGCGAGATTCCGTTGACGGTGAAGATGCGCAAGGGCATCGACGCCGACCACCTGACCTTCTTGGATGCGGGACGGATCGCGGAGGACGCAGGCGTCGCCGCGGTGGCGCTGCACGCGCGGACGGCAGCCGAGTTCTACTCTGGCCACGCCGATTGGTCGGCCATCGCCGAATTGAAGCAGGCGGTCACAAGCATCCCGGTGCTGGGCAATGGCGACATCTGGTCGTCTGCCGACGCGTTGGAAATGATGGATCAGACCGGATGCGACGGGGTCGTCGTCGGGCGAGGCTGCCTGGGACGCCCGTGGTTGTTCGGAGACCTGGCTGCAGCGTTCCAGCGCCGCGCAGGATTGATCGACGCAGACGCGGCGGCCGCCGCGCAGGCGCACCCATCGCTTGCCGAGGTCTCGGCGGCGTTCAAACGGCACGCGGAATTGCTCGTCGAATTCTTCGAGAGCGAAGAGCGCGGATGCCGCGACATCCGCAAGCACGTCGCGTGGTATTTCAAGGGCTATCCCGTCGGCGGTGAGCTGCGGGCACGTCTGGCGACGGTCGAATCACTCGATGCACTCGACGAACTGCTCGGCTCGCTCGGCGATCAGCCATACCCAGGCGAAGGCGCAGAGGGCCCACGCGGCAGGGCAGGAACGCCGAAAAAGCCGTCGCTACCCGATCGGTGGCTGCTCTCCCGTGAAATCGCCGGAGCCGAACGCATCGAGGTGGCGGCGGCGGAGGTGCATAACAGCGGTGGTTGATACGGCAACGAGCACGACCGAAGAACGCGGATACACCCAACACGACAGCGAGCGCTGGTTGCCCGAGCAACATTCGAGCAGGCGCAGTGACTTCGCGCGAGATCGTGCGCGCCTTCTGCACTCGAGCGCGCTTCGCCGGCTGGCAGCCAAAACCCAGGTGCTTTCCCCCACCGCAGGCCTCGACTTCGCGCGCAACCGCCTGACACACTCGCTTGAGGTTGCTCAGGTCGGGCGAGAATTGGCGTCGAGCCTCGGCCTGGATCCTGATGTCGTCGACACTGCCTGCCTCGCGCACGACATCGGGCATCCACCATTCGGCCACAACGGGGAACGAGCGCTGAACGCTTGGGCGCACGACATCGGCGGATTCGAAGGCAACGCTCAAACCCTGCGCCTGCTCACACGGCTCGAGCCGAAGGTGTTCGGCGCTGACGGGCGCGCATACGGCCTCAACCTCACCCGAGCCAGCCTTGACGCGAGCTGCAAATATCCGTGGCCGGCCAGCAGGTCGGTGACCGACCCGAGCGGACGGGCCAAGTTCGGGTTCTACGCAGAGGATGAGCCGGCCTTCGCCTGGTTGCGGGCTGGAGCGCACGAGCGTGTTCGCTGCGTCGAAGCACAGGTCATGGACCTCTCAGACGACATCGCGTATTCGGTGCACGACTTCGAGGACGCCATCGTCAACGGGTACATCGACGTTGTCGCACTGGGCAGCCGGGTCGATCACGATGGACTCGTGTCGTCGATGTACGAGTGGATCGGCGG
>DATMTC010000163.1:0-3488 GCA_035565115.1 Microbacteriaceae bacterium
CTGGCGCACTAGCCAGAAAAGGGCGCTGATAACCACGAAACACCGGCATCCCATCCGGAAACGCGCCAGCCATCCTGGCACCGACATGGATAGCCACTTCCTGGCAATTGATTGCGCTTGCACCCGGTGTGTCACGGCAGAGTGTTGATAAGAAGTACGGTCGAAGGTAGGCGAATCGCGCTTTCTGCGCCCTTTCGACATTCCATTCACAACGCGATGAAGAAGAATTATGAGTCAAACGACGTCCGCCAGGACGAACCGACGCGCACGCGGAGCCGCAACGGATGGCGGGCCGCGCGCGAAATTCAGTCAGCTGCTGCCATATCTGTTCGAGCACAAGGGCGTTTTGAGCGTCGTTATCGCGCTGAGCATCCTCGGCGCGGCAGCCAGCCTGGCCCAGCCGCTGCTGGTGAGCCAGGTGATTTCGGTCGTCCAGAAGAACGGTCCACTCGGCGCGCTCGTCTGGGGGCTGATCGCACTGGTCGTCATCTCCGGACTGATCTCCGGCTATCAGCACTATCTGTTGCAGCGCACAGGCGAGGGTGTCGTGCTGTCGTCGCGGCGCAGACTCGTGGCCCGCATGCTGAACCTCCCGGTCAGCGAGTTCGATGCCCGGCGCACCGGCGACCTCGTCTCGCGCGTCGGCAGCGACACAACACTGCTGCGAGCCGTGCTGACCCAGGGACTCGTTGAGGCGATCGGCGGCGCGCTGACCTTCATCGGCGCTCTTGTCGCCATGCTCATCATCGACCCGGTTCTGCTCGGCCTGACGGTGTTGGTGATCGCCGCATCCGTGATCACGGTTGTGACGCTGTCGCGCCGCATCCGGGTGGCAAGCCAGCGGGCGCAGACCAAGGTGGGCGACCTGGCGGCAGCCGTGGAGCGCGCGATCAGCTCTGTGCGCACGATCCGGGCCGCTAATGCCACCGAGCGTGAGATCGCAGCCGTCGAGACGGATGCTGTCGGCGCGTGGAAGATGGGCATCAAAGTCGCGAAGATCTCGGCGCTTGTCGTGCCTGTGGCAGGGATCGCCATGCAGGTCTCGTTCCTCGTCGTGCTCGGCGTGGGCGGTTATCGGGTCGCAAGCGGGGCGATCACCGTCGCGAACCTGGTCGCGTTCATCCTGTTCTTGTTCATGATGATCCTGCCGCTCGGGCAGGCGTTCGGCGCCGTGACGAGCGTGAACGCGGCGCTGGGAGCGCTCGGTCGCATCCAGGAGATCATCGATCTGCCCAGCGAGAATCAGTTCGACCGCGATCTTGCCCAGGACGCTGCGATCATCGTCGGACCCGCGAACGAGTCGGTGAACCCACATGCGGCAGCGATCGCGTTCGAGAACGTCCAGTTCGCGTACGCCGAGCCGCCAGTGCCGAAAGCGGATGCCGCGGCCGACACGCCGTCAGCACGCGCGCTGCGGCGTGAGGCTGCAGCGACCGCCGATGCAGTCGCTGCCTTGGAAGGCCGCGACATCGTTGCGGAAGCAGAGGGTGCACTGGTTGATCGGCAGGATGCCGGCACGAAGCAGGTAGGACCGGGATCGCCCGTTTTGCGCGGCGTCAGCTTCGATGCCCCTCGCGGCAAGCGCACGGCGCTCGTCGGGCCATCGGGGGCCGGCAAGAGCACGATACTGGCGCTGATCGAACGGTTCTACGACCCGCTCGGGGGCGTCATCCGGCTTGGCGGCCTCGACATCCGCTCGATCGAACGCACGGCATTGCGTGCGCAAATCGGTTACGTCGAGCAGGATGCCCCTGTGCTGGCCGGATCGTTGCGCGACAACCTGAAGTTGGCCGCTCCCGATGCCACCGATGCGCAGTGCATCGACGTGCTGCACGCCGTCAACCTGACCGAGGTGCTCGAACGGAATCCGGCCGGGTTGTCCGCGCAGGTCGGCGAAGACGGCATCATGCTCTCGGGCGGTGAACGTCAGCGGCTGGCGATCGGCCGCGCGCTGCTGGCGGCCCCGCCGATCCTGTTGCTAGACGAATCGACCTCGAGCCTCGACGGTAGGAACGAGCAACTCATGCGCGAGGCGATCGACGCCGTTGCCGAGGATCGCACGCTGATCGTCATCGCGCACCGGCTGTCGACGGTGGTGGATTCCGATCAGATCGTGGTGCTCGACCATGGCAGCGTGGTCGGAGTCGGCACGCACTCCGAACTCGTCGAGTCGACCCCGCTGTACCGCGATCTGGCCAAACACCAGCTGCTGGTCTAGCCGCCGTCGCGCATCCGCCTGTGCACTGCCCTCCAACTCACGGGAGAGGTCAGTGCGTCAGGTGGTAGCGCAGCGCCGCCAGCTCAGAGTTGAGCGGAGCAGGCACACGCCCACCGAACTGCGCGAAGAACTCCTCGGTCAGATCGCATTCCGCCAGCCACGAATCGCGGTCGACGGCGAACAGCGCATCCAGGTCGTCTTGCGACAGTTCAAGGCCATCCGTGTTCAGCTCGTCCAGGATGGGCAGACGACCGATCGGGGCGGATGTCGACCCCGCCAGCCCCTCGAGGCGCTCACCGATCCACGCGATCACTCGCGAATTCTCGGCGAAACCCGGCCACAGGTATCCGCCGTCAGCGCCCTTCCGGAACCAGTTCACCTGGAAGATCGCTGGCGCCTTCACGCCGAGCCGGTCGCCGATTTGCAGCCAATGTGCCCAGTGATCGGCCATGTTGTACCCGCAGAACGGCAGCATAGCGAACGGGTCGCGACGCAGCTCCCCCACCGGGCCCTCGGCCGCCGCAGTCTGCTCCGACGCCACCGTCGCACCCATGAACACGCCGTGCCGCCAGTCCTTGGCCTCGACAACGAGCGGAACGTTGCTCGCGCGCCGACCGCCGAAGATGATCGCATCGATGGGCACGCCGTCGTGCGCTTCCCAGTCGTCTGCGATCGATGGGCACTGCGCCGCCGACACGGTGAATCGGGAATTCGGATGCGCCGCAGGGCGCCCCGAGTCCGGCGTCCAGTCCTCGCCCCGCCAGTCGATCAGGTGCGCTGGCGGGGTGTCCGTGAGGCCCTCCCACCACACGTCGCCGTCGTCACGCAATGCGACATTGGTGAAGATCGTGTTGCCCCACAGCGTGTCGACCGCCGTCGCGTTCGTCGACGTCCCCGTGCCGGGAGCCACGCCGAAGAATCCGTGCTCAGGGTTGATCGCCCACAGCCGCCCGTCTGGTCCAGGTCGCAGCCACGCGATGTCGTCTCCGATCGTCTCGACACTCCAACCTGGCAGTGTCGACCGCAGCATCGACAGGTTCGTCTTGCCGCACGCCGACGGGAACGCAGCAGCCATGTGATGCACGGCGCCGGTCGGTGACGTCACCTTGATGATCAGCATGTGCTCGGCAAGCCAGCCCTCGTCCCGACCCATGACGGATGCGATCCGCAGCGCGAACGCCTTTTTTCCAAGCAGCGAGTTCCCGCCGTAACCCGATCCGTACGACCAGATCTCGCGCGACTCGGGAAAATGCACGATGTACTTGGTCTC
>DATMTC010000164.1:0-2287 GCA_035565115.1 Microbacteriaceae bacterium
CGTATTCCGGTCACAGCCTGTGGGGCGACGAATGGGTCAGGTGCTTCGGCGACGCGGTTTTCGATGACGTCATCGACTTCAGCGGATACAGTCCGTTCTGGGCGGCATTGCTCGCGAACTCGCCTCCCGCCAGGCGATCCATCTGGTTGCACAACGCGATGGCCGCCGAGGTGCACAGAGAGGTGGGTGGCGTGCAGCGCATGAAACGCTCTCTGCCTGCCGTGTTCGCGCTGTATCGCAAGTTCGACAATCTCGTCTCCGTGTCGCCGAGCCTGAATGCACTCAACCGGTCGGAGTTGGCAGCGTATGCTCCCCAAGAACGTTTCGTTGCCATCCGAAACCTGATCAACGCCGACCAGGTGCTGCGCATGGCGCAACAAGATCTGCGGGTGCTCGACGGGCATCCGCTCAATCCGGATGCTGTCCTGCAGGATGCGGATGCTGCCGTGCCCGATGCTGCCGATCCCGGTGCAGACGAAGTGCTCATTCCGGACTGGGTGGAGCCGCTGCGCAAACGGGAAGGGACCACCTGGTTCGTGACGGTGGGCAGGCTGTCTCCCGAGAAGAATCAGGCGCGGCTGATTCGCGCGTTCGCCATGGTGCACGCCGAGCGACCGGATGCGCGCCTGCTGATCGTCGGCAGGGGGCCGCTGCGCGATCAGCTCCAGAGTCAGATCGACGCACACGGCCTCACCGATGTCGCCATACTCACCGGCGCTTACCCTAACCCGTTCGCGATCATGGCCGCCTCAGACTGTTTCGTGCTCTCGAGCAGCTATGAGGGCCAGCCCATGGTTCTGCTCGAAGCCGCCGTTCTCGGCCTGCCGATCGTGTCGGTGAACTTCAGTTCGGTTCACGACGCTCTGCCGAACGATTCGATCCATATCGTGGAACAAACCGATGAGGCACTTGCCGACGGAATGCGGGCGTTCCTGCGGCACGAGGTCGCTCCGAGCAGCATCGACGCTGCGGTGTACACCCAAGAGGTGCTGAACGAGTTCCATCGAATCGTCGCCCCGAGCGGCGCGGGACGCAGCGTTCATACCTGAGATCGCGAAGCCTGGCGTTAGATTGTGACCATCACGAGATCGACGCGAGATACGAGAACAGATGAGCGAGCGCAAGCCGGACCTGCTGCTGATTGAGGACGACCAGCAACTGGGTCCCATTGTGAGCGGCGTGCTGCAGCAGTATTACGAGGTCACGCTCGTGGCGGACGGACAGCTCGGCCTCGAGGCGGCGCTGCACGGCGATTTCGATGTGATGGTCATCGACCGGCGGCTGCCGTCGCTCGACGGGTTGAGCATTGTGCAGCACCTGCGTGCAGGCAGGGTCACCTGCCCGATCCTCATGCTCACGGCACTCGGCACAACGGGCAACACGGTCGAGGGATTGGATGCAGGGGCCAACGACTACCTGGTGAAACCATTTGATTTCGACGTGCTGCTTGCCCGCCTGCGCGCCTTGACCCGTGTCTTCCACGCCCAAGGTCCAGCATTGCCCGTCGGGAATTGGATGTTCTACCCAGACGACAACTGCATCTTCTCGCCGCACATCGGACGCATCCTGCTGACGCCACGCGAGAGCGACCTGCTTCGCCTGTTCGCCGAGCATCCGGAGAAGACGTTCAGCCGCCGCCGCATTTTGCGAGCGGTGTTCCGCGAAGATGAGCAACCGGGAACCGTCGACACCTATGTGCACTACCTACGACGCAAAACAGACAAAGACGTCGTGCTGACCGTGCGCGGGCAGGGCTACCGATTGGGTCAGTTGTGAGCAGGGCGCGTAAGCCAGTCGCGTCGCTCGACACAGACGCTGCAGCCGTTCGGCGAGCATCCCGCCGCGTCACCGTGCAGATCACGGCGTCGGCTGCCGGGATCGTGTGTCTGGTGATCGCGCTGTCTGTGGCGTTCATCATCCATGAATCGCAACCACGAGAGCTGCTCGAGAAGCCCGCCCCAGGTGAGACGAAGATCTACACAGACTCGCGCGAGTTGTTGATCGCGCTCGTCGTCGTCGGCGCGTTCGCCATCCTGGTCGCCGGTTTGCTCAGTTGGCTTGTCGCTCGGCGCGCCGTTCGGCCACTCGGCGACGCGCTGCGCATTCAGCGCACGTTCGTGGCAGACGCAAGCCACGAACTGCGCACGCCGCTGGCGGTACTGGATGCTCGCATCCAGGTGCTGCAACGCAGCCTCGCTCCAGATCGCGAGCTGCGCGGCGGCGAGTTAGCGGATGACGTCGCGGCGATCCGCCGCGATTCGAAGGCGCTCATCGATGTGGTCAACGA
>DATMTC010000165.1:0-29399 GCA_035565115.1 Microbacteriaceae bacterium
GGCTGGTGCAGGCGCCGGCTCCTGCTGTGCGACCTCAGCTTGCGCGGCTGCCGGCTGTTCGGCCTGAGCGGATCCGCCAGCGGCCAAACGCTGTTTCAGCTCGTCATTCTCCTGGTTCAGCCTGCGCAACTCCACGACGACTTCGTCAAGGAAGTCATCGACCTCGTCCTGGTCATAGCCCTCACGGAACTTCGTCGGCTGAAACCGCTTGTTGACTACATCTTCCGGAGTTAGCGCCATGGCTTCCCACCCTAATAACTCAAAAATACGAACAGAGGATAACGTTCAGCTAACGGTAGCAAACACACACCGCGTAAGCACGCGCTTGTCGAGTGTCTGCCCGATCAACCTTACATCGGCACAACCGAATGGCTGTCAGCGAAGCCACAGCACTATCGAAGCCACAGTGCTATCTCAGCGACAGTGCTACCTCAGCCACAGTGTGATGTACATACCGATGACGCACGCGAGCATCGTCAGACTCCAGCCGAAGTCGATTGCCACCGGACCCATCGACATCGGAGGCACGAGTTTGCGGAAGAACTTGATGGGAGGGTCGGTCACCGAGTACATCGCTTCTGTGAGCACCAGACCGGCTCCTCGCGGCCGCCACGAACGGCTGAATGTGCGCACGAGGTCGACGATGAATCGCGCCCAGAGGGCGAGAAAGAAGATCAGGAACAGGTAGTAGACGATGTTCGCGATGACCGAGACGACAAGCACATAACCAGTATGGACGACGGATGCTGAGGGTCTCGACAACGCGCGCGCCGCAGCCATGGCAATCACGCCAACACTGAGCGAGCGAGCGAAGCTGAAACCCAGTGGGCGGGCTACGCCTGGGCGAAGAAGGTTGCTTCCGCCTCTGCCTCATGCCCGTTTGCGTGCTCGCCAGAAACCACAACGTGCGACGGTGACAGCAGGAAGACCTTGCTCGTGACCCGCTCGATCTTGCCATACAGTCCTTGGGAGAGCCCGCTGGCGAAATCGATGAGGCGGCGCGCGTCTCCCTCGCTCATCTGCGACAGGTTGATGATCACCGGGATGCCCTCGCGGAACGACTCGGCTATCACCTGTGCGTCGCGGTACTGCCTGGGGTGCACCGTGAGAATCTCATTCATTTCCTGAACCATCGCATTCCGTGCTGGGGTGTGCTTGCGAAGCGGGGTCACCGGGGCACGGCCGGCCGACGCTGCTGGGGTGCTAGGCGCGGGAGCGACGGGCGCAGGATGCGATGCTTGCTGAGACCCGTGCGCGGTCTGAGCCGGCTGGTCCTCATACTCGAGCTCTTCATCGGCCAGGCCAAGGTAGACCATCGTCTTCTTGAGCGGGTTGCTCATTGTTTCCTCCGTGTGCCGGTGTTTCAATTACGGTGCCTAGCAAGTTGCCGGTCTGCTTCGAGATTAACCGGAGATCGGCCGTTTTCCGGTGATTGCCGTTCCAATCCGAAGGTGTGTCGCTCCCTCGGCAATGGCTGCGGGGTAGTCCCCGGACATGCCAGCAGAGATCGCCCGTGCATCAGGAGCCAACGATCGCACTCGCTCCGAAATCGACCGCAGCCGCGAGAAAGCCGCGCGCGGCGGCTCGTTGAGACCGGCGACCGACATCACGCCGAGCAGCCGCAGCCCTGGCGTGTCGAGAATCTGCTCGACGAGCGGCTCGAGTTCGTCCGACCCAACGCCGCCACGCGCGGGGTCGTCGGTGAGGTTGTACTGCACGAAGCAGTCGACGGTGTCCTCTGTTGATGCAAGGGCAGACACGAGCGCTGGTCTGTCGACAGAATGGATGACCTGTGCGTAGCGACGCACCTGTCTGGCCTTCTTGCTCTGCAACTGCCCGACGAAGTGCCAGGTGAGAGGCAGATCGGAAAGACTCTGCGCTTTGGCCGCGGCCTCCTGATGCCTGTTCTCACCGATATCGCGAACACCGAGATCGGCGAGTTCACGGATGAGCGACGCCGGATGGAACTTAGTCACCACAATTGTGGTCAACTCCGCCGGATCACGGCCAGCGTCGCGCGCGGCGTCCTCGATGGCAGCGCGCACGCCATCCAACCGGTCCGAGGTTTCACTCACGCGACGAGCACGCTCATTTCAGAAAGTCGGGAATATCCAGATCGTCGGTCTCCTCATCGAACGCGGGGTCGACCGCTGCCGCCTGCACGAGCTGCGAATCGGCATCCGTCCACGACGGGCCGTCAGGGATGTCTTCATCGTCGAGTGCTTGCGTGTCGACAAGCTCGCCGCCACCGCTCATGCTGGCGACACCTGCCGCCGTGGCAAGAGCGGTCAGCGTTCGCGCTTCGGCGGCCTTGGCGTTCGGCTCTCCGCCGTCGAAGCCTGCCGCGATCACCGTGACGCGCACCTCGTCGCCGAGGGTGTCGTCGATCACGGCACCGAAGATGATGTTCGCCTCAGGGTGCACGGCCTCTTGCACCAGTCTTGCCGCGTCGTTAATCTCGAAGATGCCCAGGTTCGATCCACCCTGAATCGACAGCAGCACACCGTGCGCGCCCTCGATGCTGGCCTCGAGAAGCGGGGATGCGACGGCGAGCTCTGACGCTTTGATCGCGCGATCAGCACCGCGAGACGATCCGATTCCCATCAGCGCGGATCCGGCTCCCTGCATGACCGACTTGACGTCTGCGAAGTCGAGGTTGATGAGCCCTGGGGTCGTGATCAGGTCGGTGATGCCCTGAACACCGGCGAGAAGCACCTGGTCAGCCGTCGAGAACGCCTCAAGCATGCTGATGCCGCGGTCGCTGATCTCGAGCAGGCGGTCGTTCGGCACAACGATGAGGGTGTCTACCTCTTCCTTGAGCCTGGCGACTCCAGCCTCTGCCTGCTCGGCGCGCCGTTTGCCTTCGAAGCCGAACGGCTTGGTCACGACGCCGATGGTGAGCGCGCCGATCGACTTCGCGATGCGCGCGACAACCGGAGCACCACCCGTGCCGGTGCCACCGCCCTCACCGGCCGTCACGAAGACCATGTCGGCTCCTGCGAGTGCCTCTTCGATCTCCTCCGCATGGTCTTCTGCTGCACGCCTGCCCACCTCTGGGTCAGCGCCTGCACCCAGCCCGCGGGTGATCTCACGGCCGACGTCGAGCTTGACGTCGGCGTCGCTCATCAACAGTGCCTGAGCATCCGTGTTGATGGCGATGAACTCGACGCCGCGCAGGCCGAGTTCGATCATTCTGTTCACGGCGTTCACGCCGCCGCCGCCGATGCCGACGACCTTGATCACGGCGAGGTAGTTCTGGTTTGTAGTCACGTCCGGCCTCCGCTGGGAACCTTCAACCTCAAGTCGAGGCTTAAAGTTATGCTCAGTATGCAATTCCTGTACTTGACGTTAAGTCGCCAGAGGAATCACGGCAGTAGCCACGCCGCGTGTTCGAGAAATCCCGCGTGTTTTGCCTCGAAGAGGCTGTCCCCCAGTGCCAGATTGCGACGGTGCCGGGTCGAGCTGCCTGGATGCCGACGCCGAGCTCGCTGGCAACTCAGGTAAATCGGATGCCGCGGGTCAAACATCCGCGTGATCACGCGGGCCGAAGTTGACCGTTGGTGCATTCTTCCTGAGTTACCGGCGAGCGTGGCCGGTGCAGCTGGCCTGCCCGTAACTCATTAGTCCAACGCCCACCCGGTCGAAGGGCTCCAGAATGCGTTACTGAGTGACCGGGCTCTGCGGCGATGAGACGTCGTAGCCTGACGCATCCGGCGCGTCCTTCAGCAGTGCTGCGAGGTCGGCTGCCTTCAGATCCGATTGGTCTGCACTCCCCCATATGACTTTTTGCCCGCTCTGCAGCGTGAGGGTGACGTCATCCGTTGTCTTGGCCGTCACCGAGCTCACCTGTGGCAGAACGCTGGCGGGAAGAGCTGTGAGCACGGCGGCAGACGCGGCGAAGCCTGCTTTGGCCTCTGCGCTTCCTGCAGCGCCGTTCTGCGTCACCACCGGGTATCCGCCTGGTCGATCCGTGGAGGTCGAGATCACAACGCCGGCGGCATCGACCAACTCGAAGCCCTTCGATGTCTCGATCAAGCCGATGGGCTGCCTCTCGACGATCCGAACAACGAGCGTGCCAGGCGGATGCGTCTCGGTGCTGTAGCTGCGGATGAGCGCGAATCCTGCCAGTTGCTTCTTGATGCTCGCGAAATCGATCAGCGGAAGCGGTCGGCCAAGCTGCCCATCGAGCGCGTGCGCGATCGTCGCAGGTTTCAGCCGCGACGTTCCGACCACGTCGATCTTGGTGACAGCCATCAGCGGCGAGAACGCGGCAGCAACGGCCAGAAGAAGGATCAGTGCAACACTGCCAAGCGAGATCAACCAGACGGCACGTCTGTGCCTGGCGCGCTTCGTGAACCGTTTGACCTCCCCGCGCTCGTACCGCCTGCGCGCTCGGCGGGCTTTGCGCAATTCCCTGACCGTCGAGGCGGGTTGCGCCCACTCCTGCGCAGCATCCGCTGTGTCTGAAACCTGAGGTGGGATCGGTTCGTCGAGGATCGTGGTGACCGTGGCCGTACGCTCCGGTGCAACAACCGGAATCGGTTCAGTTTCTGGGTCGGCCGGACGTCCACTCGTGCGAGCGGCCGATCGCTGAGTGGATCGTTCAGACGCTTCGGCGTCGGGTCTCCCGGTCGCGAACGGACCTGTGGCTCGCTCTGCCGCGCGATCAAATCCCTGTGGTCGCTTCATGGACGTGTCGTCAGTTCTGTTCCCGTTCAAGGGAATCGAGCAGCTGCGGCACGATTCTGTACACGTCACCGCAACCCAGCGTGATCACGTAGTCACCCTCGCGAGCGATGCTCGCTGTGTAGTCGGCCGCCTGCTGCCAGTCGGCGATGAACGCGACCTTGTCGTGATCGACGAACCGCTCTGACACGAGTGCGCCCGTGACGCCGGGCTCAGGGTCCTCGCGCGCACCGTAGACGTCGAGCACGACGGTCTGGTCGGCGTAGCGTTCCAACGTCTCAGCGAACTCCCCGGCGAACAACCTCGTGCGTGAGTAGAGATGCGGCTGATGCACGGCGATGATCCTGCCTTCGCCGACGACGGTGCGTGCTGCTGCGAGGGCTGCGGCGACCTCCGTCGGGTGATGCGCGTAATCGTCGTACACGCTCACGCCCCTGACCGTTCCGTGCAGCTCGAAGCGACGCTGGGTGCCGCCGAATGCGGCAATATTCTGCAGAGACTCCTGCGGGTCGAACCCGAGTCCGACGAGCACCGCGAATGCCCCGGCGGCATTGATGGCGTTGTGACGCCCAGGCACGCGCAGCGCTGCTGCATAGTCCTGACCGCGGTATGTGACGCTGAACGAGACCGGCCCGTCCGTCACGATCGAGTGCACGCGAACGTCGGCAGCGCTGTCTTCGCCGAATGTCAGGATGCGCTTACCACTCAGGCGTTTCGTAACCTCGACCGCGCCGCTGTCGTCCGACGAGACCACGACGAATTCGCTCGCATTCTGTGCGAATCGCACGAACGCATCACGGAAATTCTCCACCGAGCCGTAATGGTCAAGATGGTCCGGATCGACGTTCGTGATCAATGCGACCGCTGTGTCGTAAAGCAGAAACGAGCCGTCCGACTCATCCGCCTCGACGACGAATGTGCCCGAGGTTCCCGTCTTGCTGCTGACGCCGAGGGATTCGATCACTCCCCCGTTGACGAAACTCGGGTCTTCTCCCAGGCCGAGCATCCCGGTGATGATCATCCCGGTTGACGTCGTCTTGCCGTGTGCTCCTGCCACTGCCACCAGCCGCTGTCCGTTGATCAGCCAGGCGAGAGCCTGCGAACGGTGCAGCACCGGAATGTCATTCTCGAGTGCGAACACGTACTCCGGGTTGTCTTGCCAAAGCGCCCCCGTCACCACGAGCGCCTGCGCGTCGCCAACGTTTGACGCGTCGTGACCGACATGCACCTGCGCGCCACGTGCACGCAACGCCTCGACGTTGTCAGACTCACGCACGTCAGAACCGGTCACGGTGTAACCGGCATCGATGAACATTCGCGCGATGCCGCTCATGCCTGAGCCGCCGATGCCCACGAAATGCACGACGCCTGTGTGTTCGGAATCGAACGCGACGGGGAACCGTGCTGATGGGTCCGGCTTGATCACGAGTGCTTCTTTCTCATCTCATTCGTATGCTGTTGCGCCATTCAGTATGGCCTGCCCCACCTACAGGGCGCTGTGTATGAGGTCGACCATGCGGTCGGAACCGTCAAGCACGCCCACGCTCGCGGCGGCACGCGACATCGACTCGAGCCGGTCGCGGTCGGCCATCAATGGCAACAGGTTCTGTCTCAGCCACGCAGAATCGAACTGGGCGTCGTCGACGAGTATTCCGCCGCCTGCCTGAACGACTCCGGTCGCGTTGAACCGCTGTTCTCCGTTCCCGACCGGATATGGCACATAGACGGCGGGGATGCCGAGGGCGCTGTGCTCGCTCACGGTCGCTGCGCCGGCACGTGCAACCGCGACGTCCGCCACCGCCAACGCCAGGTCCATGCGGTCGCAGTAGTCGACCAGGTGGTAGTGCTCAACCTGCGGGTCAGTGAACTCGCGTCGCTCGCCCTGCACGTGCAGAACCTGGAAACCGGTCGCCGTGAGCTGCGCTGCAGACTCGATCATCGTCCGGTTGATGCTGCGGGCGCCGAGCGATCCGCCGGTAGCGATGAGGGTTGGGCGATCGACCAGGCCGAGCGTCGTCAATGCCGTCTGGCGCATCGCGGCTCGGTCGAGCGTTTCAATCTCGCGCCGCAGCGGCATCCCGACGAATCGAGCGTGTCGGATCGGCGTGCCATCGAATGCGACGCCGACGTACCGGGTGTATCGCGCCCCGAGCTTGTTCGCCATTCCGGGTTTTGCGTTCGCCTCGTGCAGCACCAGCGGCAGACCTGCGTGCCGGGCGGCGCTGTATGCAGGAGCAGACGCGTATCCGCCGAAGCCGACGACAGCGTCGATGTTTCGCTCGGCCAGCATGCCGCGAACGGATGCGACGGCGCGACGCCACTGTGCAGGAAATCGCAGGGCGGCGCCATTAGGGCGACGAGGGAACGGCAGCTTCTGGATGGTGAGCAACTCGTACCCGCGCTCGGGGACGAGACGCGACTCGAGTCCCTCGCGGGTGCCGAGAACCAGCACTGTCGCATCCGGTTCCTTCTCTCGCAGCCGGTCTGCGACGGCGAGAAGCGGATTCACGTGGCCAGCTGTGCCGCCGCCGGCGAGCAAATACGTCGTCATGAACGCGTCCGCTGGCGCGCTGTGCTCGTCCGCTGTTCTTTGACCGGCGGTTTGCCCTGAGTGCGCGCGAACGACAGCACAACACCGATCGCGGCAAGCGTGCTGATCATGGCGGTACCACCTGCGGAGATCAACGGAAGAGGCACCCCGAGTGTTGGCAACAGCCCGAGCACGACCGCGATGTTGACCATCGCCTGCCCAAGGATCCAGACCATGACGCCGCCTGTGACCACGCGAGAGAACACGGTTGTCGACGCTGTGATGATGCGGCAGAACGCAAAGGCGAGCAACACGAACAACCCGAGAACGAGCACCGCACCGATCAGGCCGAGTTCCTCCCCCGTGATCGCGAAAATGAAGTCGGTCGACGATGCAGGAAGCCACGACCACTTCGACCGGGAATTCCCGAGCCCAACGCCGAAGATGCCGCCATTGGCGAGCGCGAACATGCCCTGCTGAATCTGGTAGCCGTCGCTCATCGGGTCCGCCGTGTGCGGATGCAGGAACGCAAGCACGCGGGTGAGGCGGCTCTCGCTCGTGACCGTGAGAATGATGGCAATGCCGGCCGACACGAACGCGAACACCACGAGATGACGGATCGGCGTACCTGCGAAGAACAGGGCGCCGATCACCATCATGACCATGATCACGACCGTCCCAAGGTCACCGCCGAGCATCACCAGGCCGATGGCGACGAGGCTGATGAGCACAGCAGGGAACATGCTGTACCGCCACTGGGTAATCTTGTCGCGCTTCTTGAACAGGAACATGCCCAGCCACAGCACGAGCGCGATCTTGATCGCCTCAGATGGCTGGAACATCACGGGGCCGATCTTCAGCCAGTTCTTGTTCTGGTTGATTTCAACACCCAATCCGGTGGCAACCACAAGCAGTTGCAGCACGCACGCGATGCTCAACCCAAGCCACGCGATCCTCTGCCAGAAGTGCGCAGGCACGCGCGAGAGGATCAACATCACCGGCACGCCGATCAGCGCGTACATTCCCTGGCTCAGGAACCGAGTAAAGAAATTCCCGTCGTCAACATGCGAGTCGACCGCTGATGACGACAGCACCATCACAAGCCCGAACACCACCATGAACAGCGTGATACCGAGCAACAAAAAGTAGTTCGATGATTCCGCCTGGAACACGCGGCCCAGCGAAATGCGGGCTGCAGCCATGGTTCCTGTGCCGCGTTCGGCCGTGTCAGGCGATGCTGCGTCACGGATCGCGCCGTTTCGCACGCCGGGATTGCGCGCAGAACTGGTGGTCATCGCCCTTCACCTCCCACCAGATCTCTGACGGCTTGTGCAAACAATGAGCCGCGCTGTGCGTAGTCGGTGAACTGATCCATCGATGCAGCAGCAGGGGCAAGCAGCACCGTGTCTCCCGCCCGCGCGACCGCTGCTGCCAGTGCGACAGCTGCCCGCATCACGTCATCAGTCTCATCCGCGTCGACCTCGAACACCGGCAACGCTGGCGCGTGTCTTGCGAACGCAACGCGAAGCGCGTCCCGATCACGGCCGATCAGGACCGCAGCACGCAGCCGTGCGGCATGTGCACCGACGAGCTGATCGACCTCGACACCTTTCAAGAGTCCACCGGCGATCCAGACGACAGAGCCGAACGCACGCAGGGAAGCGTCTGCGGCGTGCGGGTTCGTCGCCTTCGAGTCGTCCACCCATGCAATGCCGTCAACGTCTGCGACAAGTTGGATGCGGTGCTCATCGAGCTGGAACTGAGACAGCGCGTCATGGATGATCGCGGGGGCGACACCGAATGAGCGAGCAAGGGCGCTTGCGGCAAGGATGTTCGCAACGATGTGCGGGGCATCCAACCTGACGGTGCGCAATTCGTCGAGCGTGGTCAGCTCGATCGCACTTGTGAACCGCTCATCGAGAAATGCCCGGTCGACCAGGATGCCGTCGACGATGCCGATGTCGCTCGGGCCCGGGATGCCGCGTCCGAAGCCGATGGCTCGTGCGCCTTCGACCACGTCGGCGTCACGAACGAGCTGCTGGGTCGCGTCATCCTCGGTGTTGTACACGCAGGCGACCCTGGTGTTCTGATACACCCTGCCCTTGGCCGCCCGATACGCCTCGCGCGATCCATGCCAGTCGATGTGGTCGTCGGCGATGTTCAAGCACACGCTCGCGTACGGGGATATTTCTCCACCTGGATTCCGGTTGATCCAGTGCAGCTGGTAGCTGGAGAGTTCAACAACCAGCACGTCGAATCCGCCCGGATCGCGAATCGCGTCGAGCACGGGGATGCCGATGTTGCCGCACGGTGCGGCGCGCAGGCCGGCCGCCGCGAGCATCGTCGCGGTCAGCTGCACGGTGGTCGTTTTGCCGTTGGTGCCCGTTACGGTGATCCATTCGGCAGGAGCACCCACCTTGTCGCGCAGACGCCATGCCAACTCGATGTCGCCCCACACGGCGATCGATTTCTCGCTCGCCCAGGCCAGCAGAGGGTGATCGGGGTGGAATCCAGGCGAGACGATGATGAGTTCTGCTCCGAATTCGCGCAGGCGCTCTGGAGGCTCGATCAGGGGGCTGGCTTGCACAAGCTCGGCTCCGACGACCCTCACCATCGCTGTGCGCTGCTCATCCGCCCGCTCGGCGACAACCAGCACGTCTGCCCCGAGCTCGGCAAGCGTGTCGGCAGCGGCAAATCCTGTTGTGCCCAGTCCGAGCACTGCGACGCGCAACCCGGACCAATCGTCGTGCCAACTCGTGAGCCCGGCCAGACGATCGGCCACGTTCATCGCATCCACTATCGGGAGAGCCATTCAAGATAGAACGTTCCGACCCCGGCCGCGACGAGCAGTCCCGCGATGATCCAGAACCGAACGACGACGGTGATCTCCGCCCAACCTTTGAGCTCGAAATGGTGATGGATCGGACTCATCAGGAAAATGCGTTTGCCGTGCGTGACCTTGAAGTATGCGCGCTGCACGATCACCGAGCCGGTTTCAATGACGAACAATCCGCCGATCAGAACGAGAAGCACCTCGGTGTGGCTGAGCACTGCAAGGGCGGCAATGGCGCCGCCGAGCGCGAGGGAGCCGGTGTCGCCGAGGAAGATCTGCGCAGGCGACGTGTTCCACCAGAGAAAGCCGACCAGCGCACCGACGATGGCCGTCGCGACGATCGCCAGATCCAGCGGATCCCGCACCGTGTAGCACTTGTAGACGTTGTCAGGGTCGATCGTCTCACTGAAGCACGACTGGTTGAATTGCCAGAACCCGATGATGATGTACGAGCCGATGGCAAGGACGGATGCTCCACTGGCAAGCCCGTCAAGACCATCGGTCACATTCACGCCATTCGACGCCGCCGTCGCGATGAAGTTGATCCAGATCAGGTAGAGCAGGATGCCGATGGCCGGGATGCCGCCGAGCACCATCAGATTGATCGGCACATCCCTGATCACCGAAATATCCGTCGAGGCCGGCGTGAAGCCTTGCCGGTTCGGAAAGTTCAGCGCCAAGAGCGCGAAGATCGTTGCGACGATCAGCTGGCCGACGATCTTGGCCCAGCCGCCCAGCCCAAGGCTGCGCTGATTACGAGTCTTGAGAAAGTCGTCGACGAACCCGACGATCCCCAGGCCGACCATCATGAACAGAACGAGCAGAGCCGAGATCGACCAGCCATCGCCTCCGCTGGTGAGCACCGCGACGAAATACCCGACAAGAGTGGCCAGGATGATGATGATGCCGCCCATTGTGGCCGTGCCGCGCTTTGCGTGGTGCGACTGTGGGCCGTCGTCGCGGATGAACTGACCCCAGTGCAGTCGGCGGAACAGTTTGATGAACAGCGGCGTGAGAAAGAGCGAGAAGGCTAGCGAGATTGCGCCAGCGGTCAGGAGTGCTCTCACGAGAACAATTCTCCCAGGCGATCGCCCAAAAACCGTAAGGAGGCAGCGTTCGACGACTTCACCAGCACGACATCGCCTGATTTCAAGGTCGTACTCAACAGTTCGAACGCCTCGTCCGGCGTGTCGACATAGGCAGATTCGCCGTCCCACGAGCCTTCGCGGATGGCCGAGATGTGCAAGCGCCGCGCCCCAGTGCCGACAACAACGAGCGAACCGATGTTCAGCCGAACGGCAAGAAGGCCGATTCTGTCGTGCTCCTCGCCTGCCAGGTCGCCAAGCTCGGTCATCTCACCGAGCACAGCGACGGTGCGTGCACCCGGCGGCGCGATCTGCGCCAGTGTCTTGAGCGCCGCCGCCATCGAATCCGGGCTGGCGTTGTATGCGTCGTTGATGATGGTGACGCCGCGTGCGCCGCCGAGTACCTCCATGCGCCATCGTTCGGCGCGCGTGACGGACTCGAGGCCGGCCACGATCGTGTCGATCTGAACTCCGAGCGTGTGCGCTGCTGCCGCTGCGGCAAGCGCGTTTGTGACGTGGTGTTCGCCGAGCACCTTGAACGACACATGTGCCGACGAGCCATCAGGAAGGTGCAGCATGAAAGTCGTTCCAGCCGCACTGACTGTGACCTCGCTTGCCCGCACGTCTGCGTCAGCACTCAGACCGAACCAGAGAACGCGAGCCCGCGTCTTGTCTTGCATGGACGCAACACGCGGGTCGTCCAGGTTCAACACGGCCGTGCCGGTTGGCAGCAAGTCGCTGACCATCTCGGTCTTGGCGACCAGCGTTGCCTCGATTCCGCCGAATTCTCCAGCGTGCGCGAGCCCGACCTTCAGCACGATTCCGATGTCTGGCCTGGCCATCCGCACCAGTCGCGCGATCTCGCCGCGTCGGCTTGCGCCCATCTCCGCAACGAGGTAGTCGGTGGTCTCATCCACCTCGAGCATCGTCACCGGCGCTCCCACCTCGTTGTTGAACGACTCACGGGCGGCGACCGTCGATCCCACCTTGGACAGGATGGCGCGCAGCAGATTCTTGGTCGTGGTCTTGCCGTTCGACCCTGTGACGCCTACGATCTTCAGTCGGCCGGCCGATCGTGCACGGTCGATGACGGCGGTGGCCAGCGCCCCAAGCGCCTCGACGACATCCGGCACGACGATCTGAGGAACATCCTTCAGCGCTGCCTCGTCGAGCAAATGCTCGACGATCAGCAGCGCTGCACCGCGCTCGACCGCCTGCGGCGCGAACAGGTGCCCATCCGTGACCTCTCCAGGCTTCGCGAAGAAGATGTCGCCTGGTTCGACCTCACGGGAGTCGGTGCGAGAAAGGCCGGTGATCAGCTGCGACTCGGATGCTGCACGCAGCGACCCTGCGACCGCCGCTGCGATTTCGCCGAGCGTCATGGCGATCATTCCAGCCACCCCGCTTCTCGCAGGGCGAGACGAGAATCCTCTCGCGCCGAATACGGAATGTGCACGCCATTGACCTCCTGGTAGTCCTCGTGCCCTGGACCTGCATACAGCACGACGTCGCCATCGCCTGCGAGTGCGAGCGCGGCCCGGAAGCCAGCACGTGGATCTGGAACCTCATACAACGCGGCGTCAGGAACAGCCGCCCGCGCGCCTTCGATCAAAGCGGCTCTGATTGCTGCAGGGTCCTCGCTGCGCGGGTGGAAGTCTGTGATCACGACGGCGTCGGCCCCGCGCACGGCGATCGCGCCCATGTCTGCACGCTTGGTCGTGTCGCGATCGCCATCTGCGCCGAAAACCATGATGATGCGGCCGGTGACGACCTGTCGCAGCGCGTCGAGGGTGCGTTTGAAGGCGTCTGGCGTGTGTCCGTAGTCGATGAAGACGACCGGCCCTCTCTCGCCTGAGATCCGCTCTGCTCGACCTGGAATGTACGCGTCGATGCCGCCGTCGCGCTCGAGAACGTGCGCGATCGCATCCAGGTCGTAACCAGATTCGACCAGCATCACGATCGCAAGTGCAGCATTGGCCGCCATGAAGGCTCCGAGGAGGGGCACGCGCGTGGTGAGCGTGCGACCGTCTGGTGCTTCAAGACGGAATGCGGTGTGCATGATGGTCTCTTCCGTGACCGTCATGCGCCACGACGCATCATTGGGCGTTGCACCGTCGGACGCCGTCGACAGGGTCGTGACAGGGATGCGTGATTCTTGGGCGAGCCGTGCACCCCATGGCGTGTCGATCGTCACGACGCCGCGGCGCGCCCGCTCAGGGTCGAACAACCCGACCTTCGCTTGAAAGTAGTCCTCCATCGCCGCGTAGTCGTCCAGGTGGTCGTGGCTCAGGTTGGTGAATCCTGCAACGTCGAACACGAGTCCGTCCACCCGATGCCTGGAAAGCGCCTGAGCCGACACCTCGATCGCGATCGCTCGCACCTCTTCCTCGCGCATGCGGGCAAGTAGAGCGTGAAGTTCGCTTGCCTCGGGCGTCGTCAACGAGCTTGTCACCGCCGTGTTCCCAATGCGGCGCTCAGCCGTTGAGCTGAGACCGGATACGACACCGAGTTGGCCCAGGATGCCGGCGAGCAGGTAGACGACGCTTGTCTTGCCGTTCGTGCCTGTGACGGCGAAGAGCGTCGCTGGGTCTTCTGCCGTGCGGAAGATCCACGCGGCGACCTGACCGAGTGCCGCGCGAGCATCAGGTGTGATCAAGATCGGCAGCCCGCTCTGCTCGGCCAGCTCTGCGCCCGCCTGATCGGTGAGCACAGCCACTGCACCGCGCTCGGCCGCTGCACGAGCGAACCGCGCACCGTGCGCATTACGGCCTGGCACTCCGACGTAGAGATCACCAGGTTCGACTGTCGATGAGCTGAGGCTGACGCCCGAGACCTCGAGTTTGTCGATGTTCCCCCGATAGTCGAGCCCGAACTCCGCGGCCAGCTGCGACAACGATCTGGCCACTGGGTGCTCGGGGCGCAGGGATGACGGCGCCGGTACGGTCACGTGGCTCGCTTTCGGTGGCGGGGTTGGCAGCTATCGAATCAATAGAAGGGCGGCAGATTGGACGGCGGGCTGGTCGACGGCTTGACCCGGTAGTTCTTCAGCACCTGGCTCATGATCGTCTTGAACAGCGGCGCCGCCGCGGCCGACGATGTAATCGTAGTCGGGAAGCCGATGTTCACCGAAACGACGTACTGCGGATCGTCGACAGGAGCAACGCCCATCACCGAGACGTAGAACGACCCTGACCGGTACCCCCCATTGCCGTCAGGCTCCTGCGCCGTTCCGGTCTTTGCCGCGATGCGGTATCCGGGAATCTGCAGCTGCTTGGACACCTCACCGGTGGTCACGATGGACTCGAGCATGTCGAGCACGGTGTCTGCCGCTTGCTTGGAGACGACGCGCGTGCCCTTCTTGGTTGGCGTTTTGGTGATCGTGCCATCCGCGTGTTTGCAGCCGGAGACGAGCGTGAGCGGAATGCGCACTCCGCCATTGGCCAACGTGAGGTAGGAGTCGACCATCTGCGCCTGGGTGGCCGTGAGCCCCTGGCCGAAGGTTGTCGCGTATTTCGTCTGGTCGTCCCATTTGCTCACCGGATGAAGCAGCCCGCTCGACTGGCCGGGGAAGTCGATGCCCGTGTCTTCGCCGATGCCGAACTTCTTCATGTAGTCGTATCTGGTCTGATCGTCGAGCTTCGAGCCCAGGATCGACATGCCGGTGTTCGACGATTCCATGAGCACGCCGGTCAGTGTCAGGCGTTCGTCTTCGTGGTAGCCGGCATCGTGCAGGTCCGCGCCGTTTCCCGACTGGAAACGGTACGGCGCGAGCACGCGCGACTCCGGTGTTGCTACGCCCTTGTCGATCAGCATCGCGGCCGTGAGTGCTTTGAATGTCGACCCAGGCTCGAACGGGGTACTGAACATCATCGCGCCTCGATAGTTCGGATCTGTGGCCCCGACCTGGTTCGGATCGACCGACGGATACTGGGCCGCGACCTTGATGTTGCCCTTCAGATCAGTGACCGTCACCATGCCGAACTCGGCGCCGAGGGCCGGTACCACCTGAGCAAGCTGCTGCTGTGAGAACCATTGCAGGTCGCCATCCAGCGTCGTCATCAGTGTTCCGCCGTCTTTGGCCTTCTTCGTCACGACGGTGGTGCCTGGCAGGGTTATCTGGTCCTCGCTGTGCTGATACGTCTCCTCGCCGTTGACGCCGGCAAGGCAGGAGTTCTCACTGTCTTCGAGGCCAGCCTGCGGTTTGCCGTCGCTGCCCACGAAGCCGAGGATGTTGCCTGCGACGGCACCGTCGGGGTATGTGCGGGCAGGATGACTTACGAAATACAGCCACGGGATGTCGAGTTTGTTCAGTTTGTCGAACGTCGGCACGTCAATGCCCTTGATGACCTGGGCATACTGCGACTTGGGATCGTCCTTCAGTGCGCCAGTGATGATGCCGAGGATGTCTGCCTGGCTGCGTCCGATTGCTGCGCCGATCTCACCCGCAGCTTCCGAGCGGGTGATGGTGGTCGTCTTGCTTTTCGCGTCTGTGCGATCGAAGGAGTGTGCATCCATGGGCGATAGGTTCACGTCGTATCGCAGCACGCTGTCAGCAAGAACAACGCCGTTCGCATCGACGATCTGACCACGCGCGCCATAGATCGTCTTGACCGCTCCCCTGTCGTGCGCAGCCTGTGCGTCCAGCGAGGCCGCGTGCACCACTTGGATGTCGACCAGCTTCACAACGAGAACGCCCACGAGTGCCAGCGTGAGCACGATGGCGATAGCCGCCCTGCGCTTGGTCGACTTCGAACTCGCGGTCACGGGCGATGCACCTTTCTCGGTATCTCGATCAGTGCGTCGTCGGAGCCGGCAGCGCACCATCTAACGCTACGGGGCCGTTCGCTGGGTTCTGGGCATTCGGATCCGGTGTTGCGGTGCTCTTCGCAGCAGATCCGGAGGTTGCCGAGAGAGAGGCGGCCACGTCCTTCGTCTGCGTGACTAGCGGCACGCCGTTCAGCAGAGCGTTCGGCACCAGGTTGCCCGATGCGCCGGTTACGGTGCCCGCATCGCCGGAAGCCGGCGCGGGCGAGCCGAGCACGGCACCGTCCGACAGCCGCAAGTACACCGGTGTGCCATTGCTGACCATGCCCAGCGCGTTCGCGTTCGCTGCGAGATTCTGCGGCGACGAGAGACGGTTGACGTCCTCAGAGACCGCCTGATGCTCACGGGCGAGCGATGTCTTCGTGTCCTGCAGACTTCCAATCTGGTACGCACCCTGCGAGACAGCGATGCTCAGAAGCAGCTGGGTAACGACGATCACGAGCACTGTCGCAACGGTGATGCCCGCGTAGACAAGTCGCGGCTTGGCCCGTTTGCCATTGCTCGGCGAAACCACCTCGAGGTGTCTGCGGCGTTCTTCTTCGCGCTCGGAAGCGGCCGATCCATGCCGGATTCGCCCATCGAGTCTTTCTACTGCACTGGTCGCACTCATGAGACCCCCCTCACTCGTTCCGCTGGCCTGACTCGTTCTGCTGCGCGCAGCCGCACAGGTGTCGCCCTCGGGTTTGCCGCCTTTTCGTCGTCATCTGCGAGTTCGGCTCCGCGCACCAGCAGCCGAAGCTCCGGGCGGTGTTCAGGCAACTCGACAGGCAAGCCCGCCGGCGCGGTCGACGATGCCTTCGCCTGCAAGTAGCGTTTGACAATCCGGTCTTCGAGCGACTGATATGCCAGCACGACGATGCGTCCGCCGACGGCCAGGGCATCGACCGCCT
Source organism: Microbacteriaceae bacterium (assembly GCA_035565115.1). GTDB lineage: Bacteria > Actinomycetota > Actinomycetes > Actinomycetales > Microbacteriaceae > Rathayibacter_A. The sequence goes on from DATMTC010000165.1 coordinate 16,849, forward strand.
TCGGCAGCCCGTTCTCCAACGCCTTCAGCTCTTGGTTGACCTCGATGCGCAGTGCTTGAAAGACCCGTTTGGCCGGATGCCCAGAGCGCTGAACCGCTGCAGGTGTCGCCGCCGAGATCACGTCGACCAATTGCGCCGACCGCACGAAGGGGTGCTCGGCGCGCACTTGCACGATTCGGCGTGCGTATCGCGCGCTCAGTTTCTCTTCTCCGTACTCGGTGAAGATGCGCCGCAGGTCGTGTTCGCTGTACTCGGCAAGGATGCGCTCCGCGGTCAGCTCGCTTGTGGCATCCATTCGCATGTCGAGCGGCGCGTCTTTTGAGTATGAGAACCCGCGGTCCACCCGATCCAATTGCAGCGATGAGACACCGAGATCGAAGAGAACGCCGTTCACACTCGAGATCTTCAGGCGCCGTAGTGCAGTGTCGATGCCGTCGAACACCGTGTGCACAAGTCGGGCACGCTCGCCGAACGGCGCAAGCCGCTGGCCTGCCAGCGCGAGGGCCTCTTGGTCGCGGTCGAGCCCGATGACGGTCAGCGACGGGAACCGGGTCAGGAATGCCTCTGCGTGCCCACCCATGCCGAGCGTCGCATCGACAAGCACAGCGTGTTCGCCGCCGATGGCGGGTGCCAGCAGCTCAACGGTGCGTTCGAGCTGAACCGGTGTGTGGAGGTCGCTTGTTGCCATAACAGCGGGGCCAGATGCTCCTGATTCCTGATCCCCATCCATTTCGACCTGCCACCGGGGAAGTGATGTCAGGGCGGGTAATGGCTGGGAGTCAGGCGTCAGGCGCTAGAACAGCCCCGGAATCACCTCCTCCGTCGTGTTCGCGAACGTGGTCTCTTGCTCAGCCAGGTATGCGTCCCATGCCTCGGCGTCCCAGATCTCTGCACGACTGCCTGCGCCGATCACGGTGAGCTCGCGCTCCAGGCCCGCGTATGTGCGCAGCGACGGCGGGATGGTCACGCGGTGCTGCTTGTCAGGGGTCTCTGCGCTCGCGCCGGAAAGGAACACTCGCAGATAGTCGCGAGCCTGCTTGCTGGTGACCGGCGCCTGTCGGATCTTGTCGTGAAGCGACTCGAACTCACGCTGGCTGAACACGTAGACGCAGTGCTCTTGGCCGCGGGTCATGACGATCCCGGATGCGAGCTCATCCCGGAACTTCGCCGGCAGGATGATGCGGCCCTTTTCGTCGAGTTTGGGGGCGTACGTGCCAAGAAACACTGGCTCTCCCCCACATCTTCCGGCCAAGGTTATGGTGCTGCTCCACTTTACTCCACATTCATCCACGATTCAATGAAATGAACGGAAAGATGTCGATTGGCGTGTCGGATTGGCCCGGAAATTCAACGAAGTTTGTAGTGGAGGAAAATGGAGGGATTTGGCACGGAACGGACAGTTTTTGGGCACAAAAAAAGGGCCGATCTTTCGATCGACCCGACTGACTATCTGCGGTCAGCTACTGCGCGTTACTGACCGTTGCCATCCTGCCTCTTGTCCCACCTGTCGTTCAATTTGTCCATAAAGCCCTGCTGATTGGCACGCGATTTGGCCGTGCTCGATGCGTCGTCCGCCGTTTCCTCGGGTTCGACCCCTCGCCGACGTGGTGGCGCAATGGCAAGAAGCACACCGGCGAGCATCACCACGAATCCGATGATTCCGACGATGGGTGCTTGCAGGAACACGCCAACGATCAGGCAAGCGATTCCGACAACCGTGATGAGAATTCCCAGAACGATGGACCGATAAGCCGGCCGCCCTCGATGCCCGCCGACCTTCGCAACGAAGTCGGCATCGTTGTGATAGAGACTGCGCTCCATCTCTTCGAGGAGGCGCTGCTCGTGCTCCGAAAGCGGCATCCCATTCCCCCTCTGTTCGGGTTCAACGCGTTGTAACTACTGATTCTAGTCTCGTCTGCGCGGCTAGGCTAGCTGCGTGGCGCAAAGCAATCGACTGGTCGAGATGGTTCAAGTCCGGATCGATCGATTTCTTGATCAACGCATTTCTATTTTCCCCTCGATCAGCAGCGAATTGGCGCCATTGACGGATTTCTCCCGGCAGTTTCTCAGTGGCGGCAAGCGGTTCAGGGCACAGTTCTGCTATTGGGGTTGGCGGTGCACCACCGCACCCGGTTCGGATCCGGAAGACGCCGGGCTCAACGTTACGATCGGCGTCGCTTCTGCGCTCGAGCTCTTCCACGCTGCAGCCCTCGTGCACGACGACATCATCGACAGCTCAGACACCCGGCGCGGTTCACCGTCTGCGCACGCCAAATTCGCCATGCTGCATCGGGAGTCCGGTTTCAAGGGCTCAGACAGTCAGTTCGGTGAGTCGGCTGCCATCCTGCTCGGGGACTTGCTTCAGAGTTGGAGCGACGAACTGCTCGACGAGTCATTGGCTGCCCTGCCAGAACGAGACCGTGCGACGGCAACGCGTGCCCAGTTCAATCGCATGCGCACCGAGGTTGCGGCTGGGCAATATCTGGACATCCTGGAGGAGAACGCCTGGAACACGCGCAGCGAGGCCGACCTCTTGTCAAGCGCTCAGCAGGTCATCGTGTACAAGTCGGCCAAGTACAGCATCGAGGCGCCGCTTCTGATCGGCGCGAGCCTGGGTGGAGCCAGCGACGGCCAGTTGGAGACGCTGCGCGAGTTCGGGCTGCCGCTCGGCATCGCGTATCAACTCCGGGATGACCTGCTCGGCGTTTTCGGTGACAGCGCCGTGACAGGCAAGCCGAGCGGTGACGACCTTCGCGAGGGCAAACGCACGGTGCTTGTCGCGCTCGCCCTTCAGCAGCTCCCGTCATCTGCCAAGAACACGATCGATGAGCTGCTAGGCGACCCAGGCCTCGGAGAGGATCAAATCGAGATGCTGCAGAGAACCATCCGAGCCAGCGGCGCGGTCGATCAGGTGGAACGCCTCATCGCACGCAACGTGGACCGCGCGAATGCGGCACTGGACGAAGCGCCGCTTGAGGCGGACGCCATCGACCAGCTGCGCACGCTCACTCGTTCCGTCACGGAACGCGTCGCATAGTCTGCGTCAGCCGAGTGCCTGTGCGATGCGGCGCACCTCGGCCTTGCGTCCGGCCCTGAGAGCGTCGATCGGAGCTACCCCGAGCGCATCCTCTGGCTGCAACAGCCAGTCCATTGCCTCGTCGTCTGTGAATCCGGCGTCTGCAAGCACGAACAAGGTTCCGCGCAATTCAGTCATCGGCTCGCCGTCGACGATGAAGTCGGCGGGGATCGACAGCACGCCACCGCGGCGGGTTGCCAGCAGGTGACGATCTTCGATCAGCCTGTGCACACGGCCGACGCTCACATCCAGTATTTCGACAAGGTCGGGAACGGTCAGCCAGGTGCGCTCTGTACTCGACTTGGTCACTTCAACATCAGCCACGTCAATAAGACTGCCACGAATCGCTCGCGTGCTGGTGCGTAAAAACGCTGTGATATTTTCCGGCAAAGCCGGGCACACGCGCCGAGGTGTTTGACTCGGCTTGCCTTTCGTGTCAGCGTGTGCCGCAGATGGCTACCTTGTGGCCGGCCACTGAACAACCGGGGGTATTGGATGTCGCCGCTCACCGAGCCCGACGACGCTGGCAACGATGCGGCGTCTCACGAGCCTCGGCACCTGGTGGCCGCCACGCCGATCAGGCGTGCGCGGGCGCTGTTATCGACGGTTCCGCTTGTGATCGTTTCATCCATCGCAATGTCGGTCGGCCTCGCACCACCGGCCAACGCCGCCACTCCCGCACGAAGAATCGATCGCCAGAAGACCGACCAGCAACTGAAGCTGCAGCGCGAAGTCGTGCAACCGCGGTCTGCTGAGGCCGCGCCGCAGACCTACACCGTCGCAGAGGGCGACACCGTCAGCGGCATCGCTGGACGATTCGGCTTGTCTACGGCGAGCATCCTCGCGCTGAACGGGTTGAGCTGGAAGAGCTTGATCTTTCCCGGCCAAAGCCTGATCCTGACCGACGGTTCGTCAGGCTCAGCACCGGCTCCGGTGGACGCGCAGGCTCCGATTCAGCGGTACATCGTCGTGTCAGGAGACACGATCAGCGGGATTGCGGCCGCGCACGGGCTGAGCACAGACACGGTGCTGACGGCCAACGGACTCGACCGCTCGAGCGTGATCTACCCCGGCCAGGCCATTGCGCTGCCCGATCCGGGTTCCGCGCCCCCAGCACCTGCACCGGCAGCGGCCACTGAAGCTGCTGCTGCCCCGACTTCTGCTGCCCCGACTTCTCCTGCCCCGGCCACACCTGCCCCGGCCACACCCATGGCGCCGGTGGCAGCGAAGATCACGCCACTGACCGATGAAATGCGCGCGAACGCGCTACTCATCCTGCAGATCGGTCGCTCGGAAGGGGTCAGCGACTACGGAATCATCATCGCGTTTGCTGCCGCCATGCAGGAATCCGGGCTGCGCAACGTGAATTACGGCGACCGCGACTCCCTCGGGCTGTTCCAGCAGCGGCCAAGCACGGGGTGGGGTACTCCGGAGCAGATCATGGATCCCACCACGGCGACCCGTTCGTTTTTCGGCGGTGCGCAGAATCCGCACCCAGGATTGACCAAGGGGCTCCTCGACATCCACGGATGGGAGTCGATGACCGTCTCGCAGGCGGCCCAGGCCGTGCAGCTTTCCGCATACCCCGATTCGTACGGCAGCTGGGAAGCATCGGCACGGGCTTGGCTCGCCGAACTGGGATGACGACGCACTCACGCGGACACGGCACCGAGCGCTCGTGCGGCGTTCACGGTGTTTTATCCGGTTTCACGGCACCTCGATCCTTAGACTCGAACGGTGAGCACCCCTGCGCCTGATCCGATGATCGGCCGTCTGATCGACGGCCGCTATCAGGTGCGCTCGCGAATCGCCCGCGGCGGCATGGCGACGGTGTACCTGGCGACCGATCTGCGCCTCGAACGTCGAGTCGCCATCAAGATCATGCACGGCCACCTGGCCGACGACAGCACGTTCAAGAGCCGCTTTGTTCAGGAGGCACGATCGGCCGCCAGGCTGGCGCATCCGAACGTCGTGAACGTCTTCGATCAGGGTCAGGACTCGGACATGGCGTATCTCGTCATGGAGTACCTGCCAGGCATCACGCTGCGCGAACTGCTCGGAGATTACGGCAAGCTCACGCCGGAGCAGACCGTTGACATCATCGAAGCCGTGCTGAGTGGTTTGGCTGCAGCGCACAAGGCGGGCATCGTGCACCGCGACGTCAAACCCGAGAATGTGCTGTTGGCCGACGACGGTCGCATCAAGATCAGTGATTTCGGACTTGCACGGGCCGCGTCGAACAATACCGCGACAGGGCAGGCGCTGCTCGGAACGATCGCATACCTCTCCCCCGAACTCGTCACGCGCGGCGTTGCTGATGCACGCAGCGACATCTACGCGCTCGGCATCATGATGTACGAAATGCTGACAGGAGAGCAGCCGTTCCAGGGCGAACAGCCCATGCAGATCGCCTACCAGCACGCCAACGACTCGGTGCCGCCACCAAGCCGGAAGAATCCAGACGTGCCGGTCGAATTGGACGAGCTCGTGTTGTGGGCAACGGCACGCAATCCGGACGACAGACCGCGCGACGCACGCGTGATGCTCGACAGGTTGCTCGAAGTTGAGCGCCACCGTCAACCCGACGCTCCCGTGCCGGGCGGGCTTGAGCCGACCATGGTGTTGCCGCCCGCGACGAGCACCGGCTTCGCCACCGGTGACACACAGATCCTTGCGCCGGCCGCCAGGGTGCGTCCAGAGGCATCTGCGACGGATGCCGTCGCGACGCTTGCGACAACGGCCCGAAAACGACGCAGTCGCGGCTGGTGGGTGTTCATTCTGGTGATCCTGCTGGCAGCAGGAGCGGGTGGCACCGGTTGGTATTTCGGTGCAGGGCCGGGCTCCCAGGTCACCGTGCCCGATCTGAGCTCAAAGCCACAGGCTGCTGCGACCAGCACGCTGAAAGAGCTCGGATTCACCGTGAAATCCGACCAGGTGTTCAGCACGAGCGTCGCCGTGGGGCTTGTCACCGGCACTGACCCGCGAGCCGGGTTGAAGGCGCAGAAGGGAAGCACTGTCACGCTTCACATCTCGCAGGGCAGGCAGCCGATCTCCATCCCGGTGCTTGCGGGCCTGACGCAGGCGGATGCGGAGAAGAAGATTACAGCCGCGCACGCCACGGTCGGCAAGGCCATCGACAAGCAGTTCAACGCGAAGGTCGATGCAGGCACGGTCATTTCGGCGGCCAAAGCATCCGACGACAAGGGTGATCTATCGCAGGGCGGCAGCTACTTCGAAGGACTTGCAGTCAATCTTGTGGTGTCGCTCGGCCCCGTTCCCGACGTGGCAGGCAAATCCGTAGCCGACGCAAACGCAACCTTGGCAGGTGTCGGATTGAAATCGGCAGCCGGCTCGGAATCGTATAGCGATGACGTGCCGAACGGCGACGTGATCGATGCGGTTCCCGCCGCCGATGGGCCGGTGCGCAAGGGCGATACCATCCTGCTCAACACGTCGAAGGGGCCGGCTCCCGTCGACGTTCCGAATGTCGTCGGCAAAACCTGGGCGGATGCGAAGAAGGCGCTCAGCGGGGCCGGATTCAAGCTCGACTACCCGGCGATCGCCGATGGTGCTCCGACGCTCTTCGTCGTGCAGTCGACTGACCCAGCCGCCGGCGTTTCCGCCCCTAAGGGCTCGACGGTCAAGGTCACGTTCGCCAATCCGTTCGGCGGATAGCCTCGGCTGCTCCCCGCTCTCGGTGGTCGAGCGATGCCCTGAGGAGGCCGCCAGCGGCCGTCTCGAAGGAAAGCCGGCGCCGGTCCCTGAGCTTGTCGAAGGGCGCATCGACCCCGCAGGTCCGGAACCGCAGACCGGCTCACGCGGTCTCGATACGCGGCTCGCTGCGCGAGCAGCTACTCGACCACCGGAGTCGGGCGTTTCGGTGGTCGAGTAGCGAGCGCAGCGAGCGTATCGAGACCCCGTGAGCCGCCTACGGGCTGGAACCGCAGAGCAGGTCACGAGGTCTCGATACGCGGCTCGCTGCCAGCGGAGGTCAGCGCTTGCCGCCGAGTTCCTCCGCGACGAGGAAGGCCAGCTCGAGCGACTGCATGTGATTGAGCCGCGGATCACACAGCGACTCGTAACGCGTTGCCAGCGTCGCCTCGTCGATGTGCTCAGATCCTCCGAGGCACTCGGTCACGTCGTCACCGGTGAGTTCGACATGGATGCCGCCAGGGTTCGTCCCTGCGGCACGGTGCGCCTCGAAGAAGCCCTTCACCTCGTCGACCACGTCATCGAATCGTCTGGTCTTGTAACCGTTCGGGGTCGTCAGCCCGTTGCCGTGCATCGGATCGGACACCCACAGCGGCAGTTCGTCACTGGCCTTGATCGCTTCAAGCAACGGAGGCAGAGCATCCCGGATCTTGCCTGCGCCCATGCGGGTGATGAACGTCAAACGACCGGGTTCGCGCTCTGGATCGAGTTTGTCGATCAGTCTCATCATGTCGTCGCGGGAGGTCGACGGGCCGAGCTTGACGCCGATCGGGTTGCGAACACGAGACAGGAAGTCGACGTGCGCTCCGTCAAGCTCTCGGGTGCGCTCGCCGATCCAAATGAAATGCGCCGACGTGTTATATGGCGTTCCCGTTCGCGAGTCGATGCGGGTCATGGGGCGCTCATAATCCATCAGCAGGCCCTCGTGGCTCGCATAGAACTCGACCCGCTTCAACTCGTCGAAGTCAGCGCCGGCAGCCTCCATGAATTTGATTGCTCGGTCGATCTCTTTCGCGAGACCCTCATAGCGCTGATTGGCCGGGTTGGCGGCGAAGCCGCGATTCCAGCTGTGCACTTCGCGAAGATCAGCGAAACCGCCCTGGGTGAACGCACGGATCAGGTTCAGCGTCGATGCTGCCGTGTGATAACCCTTGACCAGGCGACGCGGATCCGCCTCCCTGGACTCCGGCGTGAAGTCATAACCGTTGACGATGTCTCCGCGGTACGCGGGCAGTGTCACGTTGCCGCGGGTTTCTGTGTCGCTCGAGCGCGGCTTGGCGAATTGCCCTGCCATCCGCCCCATCTTGATCACGGGCACCGACGCGCCATAGGTGAGCACCACGGCCATCTGAAGCACCGTCTTCACCCGGTTGCGGATCTGGTCTGCTGTTGCGCCTGCGAACGTCTCGGCGCAGTCACCACCCTGAAGCAGAAACGCCTCGCCTCGTGCTGCTTGCGCGAGTCTCGCCCGCAGTTGATCGACCTCACCTGCGAACACGAGCGGCGGAAGCGTCGCTATCTCGGCGGATGCTGCGCGCACCGCCTCTGCGTCAGGCCACGACGGTTGCTGCTTGATCGGCAGTGTCCGCCAATGGTCAAGGCCTGCGATCACGGACTCATCGGCTGCGACTACGGGTTCAGTGAGATGGGGCACGGGCTGCACAACATCCGAGCCTATCGCGAAAGGCTCGCCTGCTTGTCCTTGACCGTCGTTGCATAGACGTCGGTGTACTCCTGCCCGCCGAGCGCATGCAGGTTGTAGAGAATCTCATCCGTTATGGAACGCAGAATGAACCTGTCGCCCTCCATCCCCTCGAAGCGGCTGAAATCCAGCGGATCACCGACGATCACGCCGACGCGACGCACCTTGGGAACCTTGGTGCCGATCGGCATGACGGTCTGCGTGTCGACCATGACCACGGGAACGACGGGAACGTGTCCTTCAAGGATCATTCGCGCAACGCCCGTGCGTCCTCGGTACAGCTTGGCGTCGGGGCTGCGTGTTCCCTCCGGGTAGATGCCGAGCACCTCACCTCTGGCGAGCACCGCCAACCCGGTGTTCAGCGATGCTTCAGAGGCCTTGCCTCCTGAGCGATCGATCGGAAGCTGACCTGTCGCCTTCATGAACGTTCGCGTGAACCAACCCTTGATGCCGCGCCTGGTGAAATATTCGCTCTTCGCCAAGAAAGACACCTGGCGTTCGACAAGCAGGGGCAGGAACACGGAATCGATGAACGACAAATGATTGCTCGCGAGAATGACACCGCCGGTTTTCGGGATTTTCTCCGCGCCGACGACCCACGGCCGGAATATCGACTTCAGGATCGGGCCTGCAATGAAGTGCTTCATGAACCAGTAGAACATCGCGCGGCCGCTTCAGCGATTCTCGGCGTGAATGCGCGCGAGGTCGGCCGCGCCGACAACGCCTGCATCGTTTTCGAGTTCTGCGATCGCGAACACGGGCTCTGGGTGATACCCGCGCGCCGGGAGATTCTCCAGGAACGCAGAACGGATCGGCTCCAGCAGCCGTTCCCCTGCCTGCGCAACGCCGCCACCGAACACGAACAACTGCGGGTCGAGAACCGCGCCAAGACTTGCGCACGCCTGACCGAGCCAATCACCCAGCTGACGCACGGCTGCAAGCGCTCCAGGGTCGTCAGCAGCGATCAACTCCCCGATCGCCTTACCGCTGAGCTTGCCCTTTCGCGCACGCACCTCGGCAAGCGCCTGGCCGATGCCGCCAGCATCCGCCAACTCGTTCGCCATACGCTGTAGCGCACGTCCTGAACCGTATTGTTCAATGCATCCGTGGGCACCGCATCCGCACGGAAGCCCGCCAGGGACCACGCGAAGATGGCCGAGCTCTGCGCCAGTGCCGAATCCGCCTCGAAACAACCGATCCTCGCTGACGATGGCGCCACCGACACCCGTTCCGATGGTCAGGATGACCATGTCGCTGACCAGCCGGCCTGCGCCGAAGCGGAACTCGGCCCAACCTGCTGCATTCGCGTCGTTCTCGATGATCACGGGGATTTCGACGCGCGACTCGAGCTTTTCGCGGAACGGTTCGTTCCGCCAGGCGATATTCGGCGCGTAATACACCGTTGACTGCGCCGCATCGATGAACCCGGCCGCGGCGACTCCGGCTGCGATGGGGTCGTGCCCGGCCGAGAGCCTTCGGATCATCTCGACGACAACATCCACAATGTCATTGGCCTGGTTCGCTCCGACCGGTGTCGGCTCCCGATCCTCACGCACGACCGAGCCGAACTCGTCGACGAGCGCTCCTGCGATCTTCGTTCCGCCGATATCAATCCCGATCGCGTGCACGGTTGTATGCCTTCCTGATCCGGATTCCTGCGGTGGCCGCGCTCGTCATGACGATCCTCGCAGGCGCACCATCTAGAGTGTAGTTAACCAGTAAGCCGAAGACTATTTGGCTCGACATACGCTGCAGTACCGGCGTTTACCACTGCCCGCCAGGTATCAAAGGAGTTACCGTGGACCAGTTCGATGCACCCGCCGTCGTTACGGCAGATCCGGATGCGAATGTAACCGATCTGCTGATCGAACGGGCGGCAGCGACACCAGATAACCCGCTCTTCTCGATTCAGCACGGTGACACCTGGAATGACGTCACAAGCGCAGAGTTCCTCGCACAGGTTCGGGCGCTGGCCAAGGGTTTGATCGCCGCTGGAATCCAACCGGGAGACAAGCTCGGACTGATGTGCCGAACCAGGTACGAGTGGACGCTTATCGACTTCGCGACCTGGTTCGCGGGCGCCATCCTCGTTCCCGTGTACGAAACCAGTTCGCCGTCGCAGATCCAATGGAACCTCAACGACTCCGGTGCGAGCGCGATCATCGTTGAGACCCCAGAGCATTTCTCCCGATTCGACGAGGTGCATCCCGACCTTCCGCTCATCCAGAATGTGTGGCAGATCGATCTCGGCGACCTGGACAAGCTCGTGGCGCTAGGCACGTCTATTGACGATGCCGAAGTCGAGCGACGCCGCAATCTGGCGAAGGCCGCAGACATGGCGACCCTGATCTACACATCGGGCTCGACCGGGCGGCCAAAGGGATGCGTGCTCACTCACGCGAACTTCGTCGAGCTTTCGCGGAACTCCGCCGTTGCACTGAACGAGGTCGTGCAGGACCCGAACGGCGCATCCACCCTGCTGTTCATCACGACAGCCCACGTTTTCGCGCGGTTCATCACCGTGCTGTGCGTGCATGCCGGTGTGCGCGTCGGCCATCAGCCTGACACGAGACAGCTGCTGCCCGCTCTCGCATCGTTCAAGCCGACATTCCTACTCGCCGTGCCACGGGTCTTCGAGAAGGTGTACAACTCGGCCGAGCAGAAGGCAGAGAGCGCCGGACGCGGTGCGATCTTCCGCAAGGCGGCGGCAACGGCCGTCGAATACTCACAGGCCCAAGAGTCTGGGCACATTCCGTTTGGTTTGAAGCTGAGGTTCGCCCTGTACAACACTCTTGTGTACGGCAAGCTCAGGGCGGCGATGGGTGGCAACGTGAAGTACGCCGTATCGGGGTCTGCGCCCCTCGGCTCCCATCTCGGCCACTTCTTCCACAGTCTCGGCATCGTCATCCTCGAGGGTTACGGATTGACCGAGACCACTGCACCCGCCACCGTGAATCTTGTCAGCCGGTCCAAGATCGGCACCGTCGGACCGCCGCTGCCCGGTGTATCCGTGCGCGTCGCCGACGATGGTGAGATCGCCATCAAGGGCATCAACGTGTTCAAGGAATATTGGAACAACCCGGAGGCGACCGCTGCAGCCCTCGATGACGGTTGGTTCGCCACCGGCGATCTTGGCAGCTTCGATGAGGACGGCTTTCTGACGATCACGGGTCGCAAGAAGGAGATCATCGTGACAGCTGGTGGCAAGAATGTGTCTCCTGCTGCCCTTGAAGATCCGATTCGGGCCAATCCGCTGGTGAGTCAGGTCATCGCCGTCGGCGACCAGAAGCCGTTCATCGCCGCCCTCATCACGCTGGATGCCGAGATGCTGCCTGTCTGGCTCGGGAACAACGGGCTCGACGCGGACATGAGCATTGCGGATGCTGCCAAGAACACGGCGGTTCTTGCGGAACTGCAAAACGCCGTCGACCAGGCGAACTCACGCGTGTCGCGCGCGGAGTCCATCCGCAAGTTCGTCGTGCTGCCAACGGATCTCACCGAGGCGAGCGGTCACTTGACGCCGAAGTTGAGCATCAAGCGGCACGTCATCCTCGAGGATTTCGCCGACGTGATCGAGTCGATCTACACGGCAGCGCCTGCAACCGAAGGGTTCTCGCTCAACCACTGAGTTCGCCGGGCTGCCATCCCGGTGGTCGAGCGCGGTGGAGCTCAAGGGATCGCGAAGCGATCCGCGACCCCAGCGCCGAGCGAGCCTGCGAGCGAGGACCCTGCTCGCAGCGAGCAGCGTATCGAGACCTCGCAACCCGGGCTGTGGTTCCGGACCATAGGAGGGTCACCGGGTCTCGATACGCTCGCTGGCGCTCGCTACTCGACCACCGGATTCGTCCCCGTTTCGCTGGTCGAGTAGCTGCTCGCGCAGCGAGCCGCGTATCGAGACCTCGCAACCCGGTCTGCGGTACGGACCCGAAGGCCGCTCACCGGGTCTCGATACGCTCGCTGCGCTCACTACTCGACCACCGGCGGTCGTGCCGGGCTGGCCGGTGAACGATCAGAACCAGTCGCTCTCGCGCACCTGCTTCATCGCCTCGCGGCGGTGCTCCT
>DATMTC010000166.1:0-1544 GCA_035565115.1 Microbacteriaceae bacterium
GCTCAATCACTCGGAGAAGCTGGGCCTGCTCGACCTGTGCAGACGCATCAGAGACCTTGGGACGGGTGTCGTGCTGATCGAACACGACATGACGGTTGTGATGCAGGTGTCTGAGCGTGTCGTCGTGATGAACTTCGGCAAGGAGATCGCCGATGGAACGCCTACTCAGGTGAAGTCGGACCCGGCCGTGATCGAGGCATACCTGGGCAAGGAAGACGACGACACGCACAGCGAGCGGCACTCGGAACGGCCCGAAGACCGTGGAGCGGATCCGAACGCCGACCTCAGAGAGGGGGAGCGCTGATGGCGATGCTCGAATTCGACAACGTCGAGGTGTTCTACGGGAAGGTGCAGGCGTTGCGCGGCATCAACGTGCGCGTCGAGGAGGGCGAGATCGTCTCGCTGCTCGGCAATAACGGTGCGGGCAAGACGACCACGCTTTCGACGGCATCCGCTCTCGTGCGTGCCCACGCGGGCCGCATCACGTTCGCGGGAACGGATGTCACGAAGGCGCATCCGTGGGATGTGGTCGCCGCAGGACTCATCCACGTGCCGGAGGGGCGGCGCATCTTCTCGACGCTCACGGTCATGGAGAATCTGCAACTGGGCAGCTACAGCGTGAAGGACCGCAAGGCGATCCCGAAGCGGATTGCGCGCGTGTTCGAGATGCTCCCACTGCTTGCCCAGAGGCGGTCGCAACAGGGTGGAACGCTGTCTGGCGGCGAGCAGCAGATGCTTGCGATCGGGCGCGCATTGGTGGCTGGGCCGAGGATGCTCATGCTCGATGAACCGTCGATGGGGTTGGCTCCGTTGATCGTCGCGCAGATCATGCAGGTGATCAAAGAGGTCAACGAGCAGGGAACGACAGTGCTGCTCGTCGAGCAGAATGCGCGGGCTGCACTGAGGATCACCGATCGCGGCTACGTGCTCGAGAACGGCGAGATAACGATCGAAGGAAGCGGCTCGGAATTGATGGCGGATGCGCGCATCGTCGAGGCGTATCTGGGCGCGTGACGGTGCGGCTCGGGTCGCGGCTCGGTGTGGCGGCCGTGGTTGCGGCGCGTGTTGGCGCCCGGGAGTTGCGGCGAAATACAGGAGAAAATCGCGCAACGCCGCGCGGGGACGTCGAGATTGAATGCGGGATCAAACGGATGCCTGGGGTGAACGGGATGCGCAATGAACGGTCGGATGACCTCGCTCGGGTGAGTGGCTGGACGGTCAGGACGGTCGATTACCACACGGCGGGCGAGCCGTTTCGAATCGTGCCAGACCTGCCGTTCACCATCGCCGGCGACTCCGTGATCGAGCGCCGCTCGAACGCGCAGGCACCAGGCTCGGACGGCGACCTGCTTCGCCGCCTGCTGGTCAACGAACCGCGAGGACACGCAGACATGTATGGCGGATTCATCGTGCCGCCGAACGATGACGGCGCGCACTTCGGGGTATTGTTCTGGCACAAAGACGGCTTCTCGACCGCATGCGGACACGGCACCATGGCGCTCGGATGCTGGGCAGTGCGTTCCGGACTGGTCCCGCCAGATCCG
>DATMTC010000167.1:0-13191 GCA_035565115.1 Microbacteriaceae bacterium
GCGGCCCTGCGACTCTGTGACAGGCACGCGCTGCACGCGGTGCACGCCACCCTCGTACTTCAGGTGAGCCCAGACGCCCTGCGATGGGTCGGCCGAGTTGCCCTTGATCGCAACCTGCACGTCTTTGTACCCGCCAAGGTCGCTCTCGGTGCGCTCGAGAAGCTCGGTCTTCCAGCCTTTCGATTCCGCGTAGTGCATGTACATGCGCAGCAGGTCGGCGGCGAACAGCGCGCTCTCCGCTCCGCCCTCTCCGCCCTTGATCTCCATGATCACGTCGCGGCCGTCATCCGGATCGCGCGGAATCAGCAGCCGACGCAGCTTCTCTTGCGCTGCGGCCAGGTTCTCCTCGAGCCCAGGAATTTCCTCGGCGAACGCATCGTCTTCGTGCGCAAGTTCGCGCGCAGCCTCGAGATCGTCGCCAAGAGCGAGCCAGGCCTCGTATGCGGCCTTGATCTGGCTGAGCTGCGCATACCGCCGGTTGATCTTCTTGGCGCGCGCGGCATCCGCATGCACCGCCGGGTCCGAGAGCTGCACCTGCAGCTGTTCGTACTCCTCTAGCAGTGTCTTGACTGACTCGAACATGATCGAAACCTTACTTCGCGATTGATGCCAAAACGGGCGAATGATGGTGCCGCGGCACCATCATTCGCCCGTTTGACTATCGCTCGGCGAAGGTGCACGGCATGTGGCCGTGAGTACCTTCGACGCTAACGGTGGTCGTTCTCGTGACCGTGCGAGTGTGCGGATCCGTTGACGTGACCGGTCGCGGCCGGCATCGACTTCTGCACCTGCATGAGGAACTCGACGTTACTCGTCGTCTCCTTGAGGCGGTTCAGCACGATCTCCAACGCCTGCTGCTGGTCGAGCCCGGCAAGAGCACGGCGCAGCTTCCAGGTGATCTTCACCTCGTCGGCGCTCATCAGCATCTCTTCACGGCGCGTGCCGGATGCGTTCACATCGACAGCAGGGAAGATGCGCTTGTCGGCCAGCTGGCGCGACAGACGCAGCTCGCTGTTGCCTGTGCCCTTGAACTCTTCGAAGATGACCTCATCCATCTTGGATCCGGTCTCGACCAGAGCCGAGGCGAGGATCGTGAGCGATCCGCCGTGCTCGATGTTGCGGGCAGCACCGAAGAAGCGCTTGGGCGGATACAGAGCGGATGCGTCCACGCCACCGGAGAGGATGCGCCCAGACGCCGGGGCAGCAAGGTTGTATGCGCGGCCAAGGCGGGTGATCGAGTCGAGCAGCACGACGACGTCGTGACCGAGTTCCACGAGTCGCTTTGCACGCTCGATGGCGAGTTCGGCAACCATGGTGTGGTCTTCCGCAGGTCGATCGAACGTCGAGGCGATGACCTCGCCCTTCACGGTGCGCTGCATGTCCGTGACCTCTTCAGGCCGCTCGTCGACGAGCACGACCATGAGGTGCACCTCTGGGTTGTTCGTGGTGATCGCGTTGGCGATCTGCTGCATCACGATGGTCTTGCCGGCCTTCGGCGGCGCAACGATCAGGCCGCGCTGGCCCTTGCCGATCGGCGCGACCAGGTCGATGATGCGCTGGGTGAGCTTGCCTGGCTCGGTCTCGAGCCGCAGGCGCTCCTGCGGATACAAAGGCGTCAGCTTGCCGAACTCGACCCGGTTGGATGCTTCCTCGAGGGTCTGCCCATTGATCGAATCGATCTTGACGATGGCGTTGTATTTCTGGCGTCCGCTGCCCTCGCCTTCGCGAGGTTGGCGAATGGCGCCGACAACGGCGTCACCCTTGCGCAGGTTGTACTTCTTGACCTGACCGAGCGACACGTAGACATCGCTTGTTCCAGGCAGGTAGCCGGTCGTGCGCACGAATGCGTAGTTGTCGAGAACGTCGAGGATGCCTGCAACCGGGATGAGCACGTCATCATCGGTGATCTCCGGCTCGATCTCGTCACCTGCACCGCCACCGCGACGCTTGCGGTCGCGGTACCTGTTGCGCCCGCTGCGCTCGTTGTCGCGATCGTTCTGCGCATCTGCGCGGTCGGCCTGCTGGTTGCCGCGGCCGTTCTGCTGCTTGTTGCGGCCACCCTGCTGCTCGTCGCGATCGCCCTTGCCGTTTTGCCCGGCCTGGTCGCCCTTGCTCTGGTTGTCCTGGGCGTTCTGGCCACCCTGGTTGTTCTGGCCAACCTGGTTGTTTTGGCCTTGGTTGTTCTGGCCACCCTGGTTGTTTTGGCCTTGGTTGTTCTGGCCGCCCTGGTTGTTCTGGTCTTTATTCTGGTCTTTGTTCCCGCCCTTGTTGCGGTTGCGGTTTCGGCTGCGGCCGGATCGCGGCTGGTCATCGCCGCGCTCGCCGTCCTTCTGAGCGTCGTCGCCGTCGGCATTCTGCTGAGCGCCGCCCTGCTGAGCACCGCCCTGCTGACCGCTGCCCTGCTGACCGCCGCCCTGCTGAGCGGGGCTCTGGCCTGCTTCGCGAGCGCCGTCGCGGCTTGCCTCACCATCAGGCGTGGAGTCTTCTTGTGAGACGACAGACTGGATGCCGATCTCGCCGGTGTTGACGTGCTCAACGGCCGGACGCGTGCTCGCGTTGCCGAGAGCATCCGCGCTTGTGGCACGCCTGGACCCGCGGCGTCGCGGGGCGGATGCCGGTGCCTCTGGCAGATCGATCAGGGTCGCGGGGTCGAGGGAGACACGAGCAGGCTCTGCCGAAGCGGGCTCAGCCGGAGCGGACTCTGCCTGGTGTGACTCTGCCGAAGCAGCAGCCGCAGGAGCGACAGGCGCCTCGGTGATCGGCTCTGCGTCTGCAGCAGGTGCCGCGTCAGCAGCAGGTGCCGCGTCAGCAGGCGCCGCGTCAGCAGGAGCCGCAGAATCCTGGCCTGCGCCGTCGCGAGCTGCGCTGATCGCCTGCACGAGCTCGCCCTTGCGGAGCTTCGCTGCACCGGTCACGCCCAGCTGCGCCGCGAGAGCCTGAAGCTCCGCGACACGAAGCGTCGACAAATTAGTAGTGGATTCCGCACCGGAAGTGCGGAGATTGACATCGGTCACTGAGAGGTTTCCTTCCCTCTGGCGGGCGCATATCGGCCTCGCCAAGAGTGCAAGTCGCGGGGGGACTGCTTGCTGCTGAGTGTGTTCTGATCCACACGGCGCAGGTGCCAGCGAGATACGCGGGCACTCAAGCAGGTGCGACAGCAGTAAGTTTCTTGAGATTCATCCGGAGAACAGAATCGCTCGTTACGCGTTTTCTACCGGACGTGAGCACAGTCTAACACCATCGCGTCACCCATCATGCTCACACCGCGAGCGGAGTGTCAGCAGCGGATGCGCTCACCGTTGTGACGGTCGCACCCTTGAAGTCGACAGCCAGCATCAACGGCTGCCAGCGCGTCGCGGCCTGGTCGGCGACGAGTTCTGCTGCTGCAAGGCGCTGCGCAGGATCGCTGCACAACACCAGAATGGATGGCCCAGCCCCCGACACGACGGCGGCGAATCCTGCCTCACGCAGCAGCGTGATGAGCCGGTTGGTCTCCGGCATCGCTGAGGCCCGGTAGCTCTGGTGCAGCTTGTCTTCGGTTGCAGCAAGCAGCAGTTCGGGGCTCTGGATGAGCGCAGCAATCAGCAGCGCGGAACGCGACACGTTGAAAACGGCGTCTTCGTGCGGCACGGACTCCGGTTGCAGACTGCGCGCGAGCGCCGTCGACATGATGTGTTCTGGCACAAGCACGAGCGGGGAGACCCCTCGGTGCGCCATGAGCTTCTTGTACTCTGGCCCGTTGTCGCTGACCCAGGCGATCGTGAGACCGCCGAACAGGGCCGGCGCCACGTTGTCTGGGTGCCCCTCCAGGTCGGTGGCCAACGCGAGGAGTTCGCGCGCTTCGATCGTGACGAGCCCGTCGAGAAGCCCTTTGGCGGCCATGATCCCTGAGACGATCGCGGCACCAGACGATCCAAGGCCCCTGCCGTGTGGGATCACGTTGTTCGCGGTCACGTTCAGACCGGGGAGCGCGTGTCCGAAGTGCTCGAACGTGTGCGCGATCGCGGTGACAACCAGATTCGATTCGTCCGTCGGCACCGTGCCTGCACCGATGCCGTGAACGTCGACGTGCACCCCCGGCTCATCGCGCACCCGCACGTCCAGTTCATCGTACAGCGACAGCGCAAGACCAAGGGTGTCGAACCCTGGCCCTAGGTTGGCCGTCGTCGCTGGAACCTTGACGGTGACCCGCCTGCCGACGAGCTCGGCGCGAGCTGCATCGGTCATTCGGCGGTCCAGCCTGATGGCCCGGATGCCGGTGCCGCCTTGACGAGTCCGAGAACGCCGGCGATCCGCGCCGTGTCGACGGGAACGATCGTGGGTGTCACGTCGCTTCCGTCTGCCGTGCGCAACGCCCACTGCGGGTCTTTGAGTCCGTGGCCGGTCACGGTCAGCACGACGGTTGCGCCGGCGGGGATGGCGCCTGCCGCGCTGCGCTCGAGGAGTCCGGCAACGCTGATCGCGCTTGCCGGCTCGACGAAGACGCCGACCTCGGACGCCAGAATGTGATAGGCCTCGAGAATCTTCGCGTCGTCGATCGCGCCGAAGTAACCGTTCGTGTTGTCACGTGCGGCAAGCGCGAGTTCCCATGATGCCGGGTTGCCGATGCGGATGGCGCTGGCGATCGTTTCCGGCTCTTTCACCGGATGCCCGAGCACGATCGGCGCGCTGCCTGCCGCCTGAAAACCGAACATCCTTGGCAGCTTGGTCGTGAATCCGCGCTCTGCCTCTTCGGCATATCCACGCGAGTAAGCCGTGTAGTTTCCAGCGTTGCCTACCGGGACGATGTGGATGTCTGGGGCGTCGCCGAGCACCTCGACCACCTCGAATGCTGCGGTCTTCTGCCCCTCGATCCTGTCTGGGTTCACCGAGTTGACCAGGTGCACGGGGTAGTTGTCTGCAAGCTCGCGTGCGATGTCGAGGCAGTCGTCGAAGTTGCCCTGCACCTGCAGCAGTTCGGCGCCGTGCGCGATCGCCTGGCTGAGCTTGCCGAGCGCGATCTTGCCCTCAGGCACCAGCACGACGGCCTGGATGCCCGCGTGCGTGGCATACGCGGCCGCCGACGCAGACGTGTTGCCCGTCGACGCGCAAATCACGGCCTTGGCGCCGTGCTCGACGGCCTTTGAGATGGCCATGGTCATGCCGCGGTCCTTGAACGACCCGGTCGGGTTCATTCCCTCGAACTTGACGTATACGGTCGCCCCGGTTCGCCGCGAGAGGGCGGGCGCTGGGATAAGCGGCGTTCCGCCTTCGCCGAGCGTCACGATCGGAGTCGCCTCCGTCACGTCAAGGCGGTCCGCATATTCACGCAGGACGCCCTGCCACTGCCTGTTCACTCTTTCTTGCGGCAAACTCAGGCTCCTTCAACTCTCAAGACGGAAGTGATGTCACTGACGACATCGCTCGTGCGCAACGCGTCGACGGTCGCGGCGAGCGCCGACTCTGCTGCTTGGTGGGTTCCAATGACCAGGGTAGCCGTGGCTGCGGCGGCCGAAGCACCGCCGGTGCCCGCTCGCACCGTGGCAACCGACTGCTGCAACGTCTCGACGGACACTCCCTGATCGCTGAAGATCTGCGCGATCTTCGCAAGCACTCCTGGCTCGTCCGTCACGCGCAGGCTGATCTGGTAGCGCGTGGTCACGCTCGTCACAGGAAGGACCGTCAGATTGGCGTGCGTCGACTCAGCGACGCCAGGACCACCGACCACGTGCCTGCGTGCGGCCGACACCACGTCTCCGAGCACGGCTGATGCCGTTTCGAGTCCGCCGGCACCTGCACCGTAGAACATCAGGTCGCCTGCCGCCGCCGCCTGCACGAACACGGCGTTGTGCACCCCGCGAACAGCGGCAAGCGGATGCTCGCGCGGCACCAAAGCGGGATACACGCGCGCAGAGACGCCGTCATCCCCGGTTGCGGGGTCTTGCAACCGCTCGCAGATCGCGAGCAGTTTGACGACGTAGCCGGCCGAACGCGCAGCATCCACTTGCTCCGCGGTGATGCCGGTGATCCCCTCGCGGTAGACCGATTCGAGGGGCACAGTGGTGTGAAATGCGAGGCTGGCGAGGATTGCCGCTTTCTGCGCCGCGTCGTATCCGCCGATGTCAGCGGTCGGATCGGCCTCTGCGTAGCCGAGCGCGGTTGCGGCGACCAGAGCGTCTTCGAGGCTGTCGCCGTCTGTGTCCATGCGGTCGAGAATGAAGTTGGTCGTGCCGTTCACAATGCCGAGGATGCGCGTGACCTGATCACCGGCGAGGCTGTCACGCAGCGGCCGGATGATCGGAATCGCTCCCCCGACGGCCGCCTCGTAGTAGAGCTGCGCGCCGACTTGCTCTGCCGCGTCGAACAGTTCTGCCCCGTGCGTCGCCATGAGCGCCTTGTTGCCCGTGATCACGTCAGCGCCCGAGTTCAGTGCTTGCAGAACGTACTCGCGCGCTGGGTCGACACCGCCCATCAGTTCGACCACGATGTCTGCACTCAGGATCAGGGAGTCGATGTCCGTTGTCAGCAGTTCACGTGGCACCGCAGGGTCGCGTTCAGCGTTCAGGTCACGCACGGCGATCCCCACCAGGTCGAGCCTGGCTCCGACTCGCGCCTCAAGTTCGTCGCCGTGCCTCAGCAGCAACCGTGCCACCTGTGAACCGACCGAACCAGCGCCGAGCAGCGCCACCTTCAATCCGCGATATTCGATCATGCCTGATGTTCCCCCGCCTCGTGCGTGGCTGCTGGCCGGCCAGCACTGTCGCGTGCCGAGACGCCAACGTCATGGGCGAGAAGGTCGTCTTCGCTCTCTCCTCGAACGATCACCATCGCCGAGCCGTCGCGAACCGCGACGACGGCTGGGCGCGGAAGGTAGTTGTAGTTGCTCGACAGTGACCAGCAGTACGCACCGGTGGCCGGCACAGCGAGAAGATCACCTGGGGCCACATCGCCTGGCAGATACTCCGCATCGACGACGATGTCGCCCGACTCGCAGTGCTTGCCAGCGACCCGTACCAGGGCGGGCGCGGCAACTGAAGCGCGATTGGCGATCCGCGCGGAGTATTCTGCGCCGTAGAGCGCCGTGCGCACGTTGTCGCTCATGCCACCGTCGACGCTGACGTACAGTCGCGTGGCCGTCGTCGCATCCGCGTCGTCGCCCGGGTCTTGCACGGTCACAGCGACCGGCTTGGTCGTTCCGACCGTGTAGATCGTGAGTCCTGCAGGCCCGATGATGTACCTGCCTGGCTCGAACGCGACGGAGGGCACGGGGATGGCCAATCGCTCGCACTCTGTTGCGACCGCAGCGGCGATCCGTTCTGCGATCTCGGCGAGGACGGTGGGTTCGTCGGCCGACGTGTATGCGATGCCGAAGCCTCCGCCCAGGTTGAGCTCTGGCACGTCGCCGGATTTCAGCAGCCTGGCGTGTACCGCAAGCAGTCGTGTTGCGGATTCGGCGAAACCTTCTGCAGCCAGGATCTGCGACCCGATGTGGCAGTGCAGCCCGAGGAATTTCAGGCTGTCTTCCGATCGGATCGCGGCGACCAGGGTCTCGACCTGGTCGAGCGGCACGCCGAATTTCTGGTCTTCGTGCGAGGTCGCGAGGAATTCGTGCGTATGCGCGTGCACACCGCTGTTGACGCGCAAGCGCACCGCCTGAACGACACCGAATCGGCGTGCGGCATCCGCGACCCTGCCGATCTCCTGTTCGCTGTCGATCACGATGGCACCGATGCCGACCGACACGGCACGATCGATCTCGGCCTGCGACTTGTTGTTTCCGTGAAAACCGAGACGCGATGCGTCGACGCCTGCCGCCAGAGCGACGGCCAGTTCCCCGCCGCTGCAGACGTCGACGTTCAGACCCTCGTCAGCTACCCAGCTGGCGACTGCCGTGCTCAGAAACGCCTTGCCTGCGTAGTAGACCTTCACCGCGGCACCGATCGGGGCGAACGCATCCCGGAAGGTGGCCAGAACACGCGAGGCTCGCGTGCGCGCATCCGCTTCGTCGACGACGTAGAGCGGCGTGCCGAATCGGTCTGCGAGGTCCCGCGCTGAGACGCCGCCGATCGTCAGCAAGCCGTCGTCGGTTCGAGTCGCGGTCTCAGGCCACACGGCGGGCGCGAGTGCGTTGGCGTCGGCGGGCTCGGCGAGCCAGGCCGGGGCGAGTGGGTGTGTGGCCACGGATCAAACCTCACAGGTCACGAGAGACGGATTCACGCTCGACTCGTGCCGCGTGCAATATCGCAGTACGGTCGTGCGGCAACTGGCGAGCGGACCCGGATTGGCCCCTGAAGCCTGTGATCGCATAAACGATCGACGCGCAAAAGTCTACCGGCGCGCCACTGGGCGTTCGCCCACGTTACGAACAGCTCCCCAGGTTCTCGAAAGTCTTCTGGTCGAGAACGATGTTCTTCGCGACGACGGTCGCGTTTGCCGAACCCTTCTCAATGGTGACGTCGGCCACGGTCACGCCTTTCGGCAGAAACTGCGCGACGCACAACGGGAACGGTTTGTCGCCGAGCACCTGAGAGACGATGCCGCTCAGGTCGAGGCCGGCCGGTCCCCCGGTGAGCTTCACGCTCTTCGGAGCCAACTGAATGGTGGTTCCGTCCGCTTTCGGCTCGACGACGGCTGTGTATGTCAGCGCGAGCCCGAACAGCGTTGTGCTGCCGGAATAACCGACGGTCCCGTCGCCGAAGGTGATCTTCGAGGTGGCGCCAGGGATCTTCACGAGCCTGTTCGCGGCATCCTGATCGAGCACCATGGAGCCTTTGATGGATGCCACGGGTTTCGAGAAATCGAGCGGCACACCGTGGGCGATGATCGAGGCCCGTGCAGGCACTCCGTTCATTCGCACATCGTCGGCGTCAAGCGACACCGTGTCGAACGAACCGGCGAGGTACTGGCCGATCACGGAGAATCCGCCGATGTCGACGGTCAAATCGTTCGCAGTGAACCCGTTCGGGAGTTCACCCTTGATCTCGTCGGCGATGCGGCCCTGAGCGTATGCTCGCAGGCCGGCGTCTGCAACGAAGAAGGCGGCGACGAGAAGCACGATGATGCCTCCGGCGATGATCGCCGGCTTCAACCAGCGGCGCGTCGACCGGCTCGGCGCATCCGTCTCGATCTGATCTGTCGTCACGTCACCTCACTCCTTGCCCCGTCGGTGGTCGAGTAGCGAGCGCCAGCGAGCGTATCGAGACCACCGAATCTGCGGAGCATTCCTAGCAAACCTCCTGCGTGCCGCGCATCGCTACATCCGTTCTGGCGCTGAGACTCCGAGCAGTCCCAGGCCGTTGCGGATGACCTGCCCGGTCGCGTCGTTCAACCACAGTCTGGTGCGATGCAGGTCGGTCACCGGTTCGTCGCCGAGCGGGATGACCCGGCAATTGTCGTACCAGCGGTGGTAGAGCCCCGCGATCTCTTCCAGGTAGCGGGCAACACGATGCGGTTCGCGCAGCTCTGCCGCCTGTGTGACGACCCGCGGGTACTCCTGCAGCGCGCCGAGCAGCGCCGATTCCGTCTCGTGCGTCAGCAGCTCAGGCGCGAATGCCGTGCGCTCGACGCCTGCGGTCTGCGCATTGCGCGCAACCGATCGCGTGCGGGCGTGGGCATACTGCACATAGAAAACCGGATTGTCGTTGGTGCGTTTGCTCAGCAGGTCGAGGTCGATGTCCAGCGGCGAGTCACTTGACGAGCGCACGAGGGCGTATCGGCCGGCATCCACCCCGACGGCGTCGACCAAATCGTCAAGCGTCACGATCGTGCCTGCGCGCTTGCTCATCTTCACGGGCTCGCCGTCTTTGAGCAGATTGACCATCTGGCCGATCAAGATTTGCAGGTTCTCGCCAGGCACATCGCCGAATGCGCTGGTCATCGCCATCATGCGGCCGATGTAGCCGTGGTGGTCGGCGCCGAGCATGATCAGGTTCTGATCGAAGCCGCGCTCGCGCTTGTTGAGGTAGTAACCGAGATCACCGGAGATGTATGCCGGTTCGCCGTTGCTGCGGATGATCACGCGATCCCGATCGTCGCCGAACTCGGTCGTGCGAAGCCACAGCGCGCCATCCGATTCGAACACGTGGCCGAGTTGACGCAGCCGCTCGATGGCGCGCTCGACTGCGCCAGACTCGTGCAGCGAATCCTCGTGGAAGAACACATCGAAGTCGACGCCGAAACTGTGCAGCTTCTGCTTGATCTCGGCGAACATCAGCTCTGTGCCGATCGAACGGAACACTTCCTGCTGCTCAGACCGGCTCAGGCCAGCGATGTCACCGTCGCAGCGCTCGACCACCTGAGAGGCAATCTCCCCGATGTAGACGCCGCCGTATCCGTCCTCTGGAGTCGGCTCGCCGAGATAGGCGGCAAGCAGGCTGCGAGCGAAGCGGTCGATCTGCGACCCGTGATCGTTGAAGTAGTACTCGCGGGTGACGTCTGCACCCTCGGCGATGAGGATGCGGGCGAGCGAATCGCCGACGGCGGCCCAGCGCACCCCGCCCATGTGGATCGGGCCTGTCGGGTTTGCCGAGACGAACTCGAGGTTGATGCGGATGCCGTCATACAGGTGTCCGGTGCCGAAGCTGTCGGCCGCATCGACGATGGTCTTTGCCAGCGCGCCGGCCGCGGCGGCATCCAGGCGAAAATTGATGAAGCCTGGGCCTGCGACCTCTGCCGATGCGACGCCGTCGATGGTTACAGCCGCTTCGGCGATCTCTGTCGCCAGCTCTCGTGGGTTCGCACCAAGCGGTTTCGCCAGCCGCATGGCAAGGTTTGATGCCCAGTCACCGTGCGCCCGGTTCTTCGGGCGTTCGAGGGCGACAGCGTGTGGCGAGAACTCGAACTCCTTGCCGCTCTCGCGGCTGCGCCGCTCGACGATCGGCCTGGCGATCTCGTACAGGGCGGCGGCAAGTTGTTCAGGAGTCACGAACATCGATTCTACCGGGCAGAGGCTGAGTGGCCGATCGTGACAGGAATGCAATCAGCCCGGCCCGCGATGCATACGTTGACTTGATAAGGTCGCAGCGCGTGCCGTTCACTGCACGCGCTGCAGCCCGACGATGGGCTGACCACCTGGTCCCGGCGTCACGAAGGTCAATCGCATGGTCGCAACCTCCCGTTTCACTCACAGCACTACCCGTCTCGGCGTTCGGGCCGCGGCAGTGATTGTGGCGGGGATGCTGTCGGTCGCCGGGCTGAGTGCGTGCACGAATCCGGTTCAGCCTCGGCCGTCGCACCAGCCGACAGCATCCAAGGCACCGGTCGCGAAGCCGACAGCCACACCGACGCCGACACCAACCGATCCGCCGACACCCGTCACACTCACCTGCGAGCAGGTCATCACACCGCAGCAGTTGTATGACTTCAACCCGAACTACGGCACGGACCCCGGATACGCTCCTGAGGCGAAATCGCTTCCTGAGACGATCGTTTCCGACCAGGGTGTCGCGTGCGGCTATCTCAACCAGACGAGCAACGCCGTGATCGAGGTGGCGGTGGCCAAACCAGCCGCGTCCGCGATGACCATGCGCAAGAACACGGCGGCAAGCGAGAGCCAGGTGGTGCCGACCTATGGAGTTCCGCCAGCCGTCGAAGGCTATTTCACCGTCACCGCCGGCGTTGGGCAGGCCCAGCTCTTCTCCAACGGCTACTGGGTTGTGCTTCAGTCGAAGGATTTCGCGGAGCCCGGTGATGCCCAGCCGCTGGCAGCCGCCGTCTTGCAAAACCTGCCGGCATCCTGAGTCGCGCATCCGGTCGCCCGGCGGATGCTAATCTTGACGAGCATTCTCCGAGCCCCCATAGCTCAGGGGATAGAGCGTCTGCCTCCGGAGCAGAAGGCCGTAGGTTCAAATCCTACTGGGGGCACACATCTCCTGTTCGGGCAACCCCGTTACCCGTGCAACCCCGCTACTCGTGCTACCGAACCGCGCGCCATGGCGAGTAGTGCATTTCTGCACTACTCGGGGCGAGGAACAGCGTTTTCGCACGATTCGCCTTCTGGATATGTTGTTAGCGGAAACATATGTGAGATACGCTCAATGGGTCAACAATGATCGTGTGTGACGATGCCACAGCGCTCGGCACAGGCACGGCGAACGACATCCGCGGCGGCGCCAGAGAGTGCTGAACCGAGTCGGGGTCGCTGAACGGATGGGAGGCCGTCGTGTCCGACGCTGAGCCTGCAGTGCCAGGAAGCCAGGGCATGACGCCCGGCGTCGCCCGGCGCTTCGCCGCTCTGCGCAACCGGGACTCGCGCTCGTACATCTTCACCTCTGGGCTGTCGATGATGGCGGACAACACCGAGCACGTGATCACGTACTGGGTGCTCTGGCAGACCTTCCACTCACCGGCGCTCGTCGGTTTTCAGATCATCAGCCACTGGCTGCCGTTCCTGCTGCTGTCTGTGTGGTCTGGCACGCTGGCCGAGAAGTACGACTGCCGCAGAATCATCCAGGTCGGGCAGGGCCTGTTCATGCTCGTCTCGGCGCTCTGGGGCGTCCTGTTTCTCACGAACAGCTTGACGGTGTGGGAAGCGTGCATTCTGCTCGTGCTGCACGGCACGGCCGGCGCGCTCTGGGGTCCGGCCGAGCAACTCATGCTGCACGACTTCGTCGATCGTTCTGAGCTGCCAAGTGCCGTGCGGCTGAACGCAACATTCCAGAGCCTCGGCATCCTCTGTGGGCCGGTCGTCGGCTCGGCGCTGCTGCTCTGGCTCGGTCCGGCCAATGGCATCTTCG
Source organism: Microbacteriaceae bacterium (assembly GCA_035565115.1). Lineage (GTDB taxonomy): Bacteria > Actinomycetota > Actinomycetes > Actinomycetales > Microbacteriaceae > Rathayibacter_A. The sequence continues at coordinate 12,714 of DATMTC010000167.1, forward strand.
TGAACGTTCTGATCTACCTGCCGATGATGGTGCTGATGTTCCGCACCCGGTTCACCGGTCACACACGCGACGGCGCATCGGTCGTGGAGAAGACGAAGATCGGTTTTCGCGACACACTGCGCGTGCTGCGCCGCATCCGCTCGAATCACCTGATTATCGCCATGATCATCATCTCGGGACTCACGGCGATCACGATCGGCAATGCCCTGCAGTCGTCGATGCCGGCTTTCGCAGCCAGGATCGGCGCCGGCTCCACGGGCGACGTGACATACGGTGTGCTGCTGTTCGCGATGGGTCTTGGCGGGGTGATCGGCGGATTTTTGCTCGAATCCACCGGCGTGATGCGCCCGAGCGTTCGCTCAGCTGTCGTATCGACGGTGGTATTCGGTATCGCGATCCTGGTCTTCGCACTCACGCAGAACTATGCGCTCGCGATCGTGTCTCTCGTTTTGGCCGGATGCGGGGAGATCGCGTCCCT
>DATMTC010000168.1:0-1941 GCA_035565115.1 Microbacteriaceae bacterium
CGCGTATGCCGCCAGTTGCATCAACGCGGTGACCCGCGCCGTTCGCGCGAGTTTGGTGTCCTGAACGAGATAGCTTCCATCGCCCTGCCGCACGATGAAGTCAGCGAAACCGATGAACGCAACGTCGCCGTGTTCTTCGCCGGCATCCTCGTCGAAGAATGTTGCCTGGAAGACCACAGTTGCACCCTCATCGAACGCGCGCTCTGTGTCTGCGACGACCGCCATGATCGCGTCACGTTCCATCCGGTCCGGTCGGGCGATTTCGACGACGCCCGTCCCGTGCTGCTCGCGGTAACGCTGCAGCACCCGATGTTCGTGTTCGTCGCCGAGCCGCGAGGTGCGTTCGTACATGGGGTCTGGTTCGGCTTGTGCAGCATCCACCCGACCGAGTTTGGCGTCGAGCCCGCGCAGGTACGCGAACTCGCAGTGCGATGCTGCGGTCAGATCGCTTGCGCTCGTGACGACCGTTGTGCGCCCAGATGCAGCGTCATCCAGCAGGAACATCCTCGCCCCTCAATCGTGTGCTCTCGGGTCGAGCGTACCGAGGGGCGAGGACACTTGGGTTGCCGCAGCGCTCGAAGCGCCAACAGCGATCACAGCACGGCCGACGCGCGTGAGCTACTCGTAGTCGTCTGGCGCGAACCAGCGCACGCCCGTTCGGTGGCTGATCAGTTGAGCCCGCACAGACACACCGCACTCGCGACATGCGCCGGCGATCGCCTTCGCCCACGCGCGATCGGCCGGAGTGAATCGCTCGCCGACCCGCCGCTCCCACACGAAGATGACCTGCGCGGCATCCGTTCTGCTCATCCAACCGCTGATGCGCGCTGCAAGCAGCTCGGCGTTGCCGCCGCCCGGGCTGGTCGGGTAATCGTCGATCGCGATCATGTCGGTGGTCTGGATGTTGCTGTCGTCGGTGAACAGCATCCACAATTGCCGCCTGCAGGCACGACCGATGAGGGACTCGACGCGTTTCTCGACATCGCTGTCCGAAATGAGAGGTTGGTGTGCTGCCTCCGCAGCTGTGATCGGTTCCATGTCTTCGATCCTGAGCGATTCGACGGCACTGCATTCGGCAGATCGGCCAATCTGTGCAGAAGTCGCGCTTGCAGGTAGTTGTGGAAAACGCCGTGTCGCCGCGCCTACCATAGAGGCCGATGAACGCTTCGAAGCCGCGGCAGGCTCCCATCCTTCGCGCAGGCACCCTGGCCGATCTGGAGAACTGCCTGCGCCTGTGGGTTGACGCGTGCACTGCTCGCGACGGCCGAGCCGTTGACGGCGTAGCCGCGCGCGCCAGGCCCAAGTTCGAACGAGCCGAGTGCTGGATCGTCGCTGAGGATGCCGCCAGCAAGCTTGTCGGATTCGTGCTGGCGACCGTGCCAGGTAGCGGAATACCGACCGATCCACCCGATGCACCCGTGATCGGCCTGCTCGCGGTGGCCCCGGCCGCCCAGGGACATGGCCTCGGACGCGTTCTACTCAATTCAGCCGAGCAAGACCTGACGCGACGTGGCCACACGCAGAGCGTTTTGCACGTTCTCAGCGATAATCACGCGGCGGTACGCTCCTACCTGCGCAACGGATGGCTTCCGTACGGCGAGCCGTTCGAGCACTCGCTGCTGAAACGTCCGACGCAAACCTACGTGCGTCAACTGCGTGCACCGGGCACCGACCGTCCTCCTGCCCCGTAATCGCATCGTCCCACCTGAATTCGAGACGACCTCCCGGCGCTTCCCTTGACGTACATACTGCGGCCGTGTGTACAGTGTCGGCATCGCGTGCGGCGCCGCATGCCGCACCACCACGCCGCACCACCACGGAGGTACTCATGGCAAGCACAGCACTGCCACCCGTCGTCGACGCCGAGACCTGGCAGCGCAGCCTGGACGAGTTGCGCATCCGAGAGAAGGCCGCAACCAGGGAACTGGATGCGATCGCAGC
>DATMTC010000169.1:0-3804 GCA_035565115.1 Microbacteriaceae bacterium
GTCATCTCCGTGATATCATCAGAATGATATCGGAGGGGGGACCGTGGAGCAGATATTGATCCGTAACCTTCCCGTCGGGACCAAGGCCGCGCTTCGCGCACGCGCCGAGCAGCGCCACCGGTCGGTCGAGGCAGAGGCACGCGAGGTACTAACCAAGGGCCTTGAGCGTGAGCCGGTCACGATCATCGACCTGTTGAGCACTGACGAGGGTGCCAACATCGAGTTCGAGCCTGAGCGCCTGGGCTTGACCGCGCGTGCCGCGGACCTGTGAGATACCTCTTGGACACCAACGTGGTGTCCGCATTGCGAGTCCGAGGCCGCAACCGACAGGTCGAGGCCTGGGCGGCTTCCATCCCCCTCGCCGACCAATTCGTCTCGGCTACGACCGTCGCCGAGATCGAGCGTGGAGTCATCGTCAAGGAGCGATCCGACGCCGGGCAAGGGATGATCTTGCGTCGCTGGTTCGACGAGCATGTCCTGCCCGCCTTCGCCGACCGCATACTGCCATTCGACCTGCCGGCCGCTCGTGTCCTCGCGGCATACCGGGTTCCCGAGCACGCGCCGCTCGACGACGCCCTCACTGCCGCCGTCGCGCAGTCCGCCCAGATGACGGTGGCGACGCGGAACATCAAGCACTTCGAACCGCTCGGCGTGCCATGCCTCAATCCCTGGGAAGCGAAGTCGACGACCGCGCCCTAACGCCGACGAATGCCGCGACGCTCGTTGGAGTTACGGAACGCGCTACGGGCGCCCACGTGCTGGCGGTCGATTATCACAAATCGAGGACGAGCCGAAGAGACTGGTTGATCGCTTGCATCCGGCTAGGAGCCGATCGGCCGGCCGAGATCGACGAAGTAGACCTCTCCACGCCAGATCAAGCTAGGGCATCCCACTCCGTGCGCTCAGAAACATATCGGTCCCACTGTTCGGGATCATCGCGCAAACGCTGGTAGTCCTCGTGGAGCCCGCCGTTGGCGGCCATCACACGCCATGATCGGCACACACGACGGATGCCCCCGCGCATCCGTCGCACACGACCAGCTGCACCCTGCACGACGCATCCGCACAGTTCTGCATGCGGTTGGTCGAGGTGCCACAGCGTGAGCACCGGCCCACAACGGTCGTGTGATCGCTGAAGTCGACCGACAGCCGGTTGTCGAAGACATACAGCGAGCCCTCCCACAGCCCGTCGTCGCCAAACGTCTCGCCGTAGCGAACGATGCCGCCATCGAGCTGATACACCTCGCCGAAGCCGCGAGACTTCATCAGTCCGCTGAGCACTTCGCAACGGATACCTCCGGTGCAGTACGTGACGACCGGCTTGTCCTTGAGATGGTCATACGCCCCGCTGTCGAGCGTTGCGACGAACTCGCGCGTGTTAGCCACCTCTGGCACGACGGCGTTCTTGAAATGGCCGATCTGCGCTTCGAACGCGTTCCGACCGTCGAAGAATGTGACGTCCTCGCCGCGCTCTGCGATCAGCGAATGCAGCTCATCAGGCGTGAGTTTCGCCCCGCCCCCGACGACGCCGTGCTCGTCGACGGCTAGCTCGTCAGGAGCGCCGAAGCTGACGATCTCGTCGCGCACCTTGACGCTCAGCCGCGGAAAGTCTGCGCTTAGAAGCAGACCACCGGATGCTGACCGCGGCACCCATCCGCTGTGGCGCACGGTCTCCGGCAGGGCCGACGGATCGACCTCGTCGAAGCCGGAGCCCTCGCTCCATTTGACGTCGAGGTTCGCAAACGGCGCGAACGCGCGCGTGTTGCGCAGGTAGCGCTTGACGGCGGGCAGGTCGCCGCCAATCGTGCCGTTCATGCCGTGCTTCGACACCAGGATGCGTCCGCGCAGCCCGAGCGATTCGCACAGGTCGTGCTGCCACATCCGCACCGCTTCTGGGTCGGCCAGCGGCGTGAACACGTAGTAAAGCAGGATCTTCGGCACAGCCACCGCACAAGTGTATTCGCGCCATCAGCCAAGAGGTTGCTGAGAGGACCTTCAGCCCCAGGTAAGCCGATCACCCCCAAACATTCAGAGGCGCGCGCTGTGATGGATCGAAGGCAGACGAGACGAAGGATGGGCATGACGGAGACACTCAGCAGGCCGACAGTCCGCACCGGTGCGTCGCTGCAACAGCGCCAGCCGGTCGCGCCGACGCGTCGCGTGCCGTGGCTGACAGCATCCGTTCTCGGACTGATCGCGTTCACGATCTCGGTGGCCGGGTCGTGGATCCCGTCACTCTGGGGCGACGAAGCGGCAAGCATCATGTCCGCGCAGCGCCCATGGGCATCGCTGTTCACGATGCTCGGCCACGTGGATGCCGTGCACGGCACCTATTACGTCTTCCTGCACCTGTGGATCGACGTGTTCGGCGCATCGACATTCTCGGTGCGGCTCCCGAGCTCCATCGCGATCGGGGCTGCAGCCGCGGGCATCGTCGTGCTCGTCAACCGTCTGGCCACCCGGCACCATCGTCGGGTCGCCGTCATCGCTGCCATCCTCTTCACGGTGCTTCCACGCGTGTCGTACATGGGCGCAGAGGCGCGCTCGTATGCGATCGGCACAGCAGTGGCCGTGTGGCTGACCATCCTGTTCGTGCACCTCGTGTCGCGCCGGATAAAGAGCCGGCTCGCGTGGCTTGGATACGCTGCGCTGGTCGCCCTGTCGATCTATGTGTTCCTCTACCTGATCCTGCTCGTGCCGGTGTACGCGGTGGCGCTCCTCGCATACAGCAGGGATCGGCGTCTTGTTCTGCGCTGGCTCGGCTGGAGCGCGCTCGGTGTCGCGCTGGCGTCTCCGGTGATCTACTACGCCGCCAATCAGCGGGAGCAGGTCGCATTCCTCGGCCACAGGCACGGGATCACGCTGCCGTCGTTCATCGTCACGCAGTGGTTCGGGTCGGATGCGCTTGCCGCGGCAGCATGGGTGACCATTCTGGCGCTGGTCGCCACCTCGGTGATTGCCCTGGTGCGTCGGCGTCGCGCGGTGGCTGCGACGGAGCATCCGGTCTTCTCACGGCCGGTGATCGCGCTGCGGCTGATCGGCGACCACTCGCAGCCGAACCTGCTTGTTCTGGCGTTCGCATGGTTCGTGCTGCCGCCGCTCGCGCTGTTCATGGCGACGACCTTCATCACCCCGATGTACAGCGTGCGCTACATGGCGTTCGTCACTCCGGCTGTCGCAGTGCTACTCGCGCTGGCCATCGACGTGCTGGCCAGGCGGCGCTGGGTTGCCGCGATCGTGGTGGCCGTTCTCGTTGCGCTTGCGATTCCGACGGACATCCACCAACGCGGCCCATACGCCAAGGACGGCGGGAGCGACTGGGCGCAAGTCGCGCAGGTGATCGGGCAGAACTCCAAGCAGGGAGACGCGATCGCGTTCGACGAGACGACCCGGCCGTCGCGCGACCCTCGCCTGGCGATGCACCTGTATCCAGCTGATTTCGTGAATGTCGTCGACGTGACGCTGAAGAGACCGTTCGACGACACGAGTGGACTGTGGGATGCGACGCAATCGATCACGGCATCCGCGCCGCGCATCGCGCAGACAGACGGGCGGTTGTGGCTGGTCGAATACCACGGCCCGAATGGCGCAGGCGTTGTGAGCACGGTTGGTCAGAACCAGCGGCTCTCGGAGCTGCGCACCCTCGGTTACACCGTGACCCAGACGTTCACGCTTCATCGAGACGCGGTTTACCTGTTGACGAAAGGATCCTGACCCATGAAAACCCTCGTGATCATTCCCACCTACAACGAACGAGACAACGTGGAATGGATTGTTTCCAGGGTGCGCGAATCGGTCGCGGAC
>DATMTC010000170.1:0-5598 GCA_035565115.1 Microbacteriaceae bacterium
GCTCGCTACTCGACCACCGACTATGAGGAGGGATGCTTCAGATGCGCGTCACACATCTCTCCCTCACCGACTTCCGCAACTACGCTCGCGCCGAGGTTCCACTCGTCACCGGCCCTAACCTGTTCGTTGGCAGGAACGGTCAGGGCAAGACCAACCTGGTCGAGTCTCTCGGCTACCTGAGCACGCTTGGATCTCATCGCGTCTCGGGTGACCAGGCGATGATCCGCCAGGGGGCACCATCGGCGATCGTACGCGCGCGTCTGCAACACGACGCCCGCGAGATTCTCGTCGAGGTTCAGCTGAACGCCGGCTCACCGAACCGCGCACAGGTGAATCGGTCTGCTGTGAAGTTACGTGACCTTCCCCGTTACTTCTCGAGCGTTCTGTTCGCGCCGGAGGATCTAGCCCTGGTGCGCGGGGAACCGGGCATCCGACGCAGATATCTGGACCAGTTGCTGGTCCAACGATCACCACGATTGGCCGGCGTGCTGTCCGACTACGACCGTGTGCTCAAACAACGCAACACGCTTTTGAAGTCTGCTCGTGCCTCCCGGGTGCGCGAGGAGCAGCTGACCACCCTGGACATTTGGGACGAACGTCTCGTCACAATCGGCAGCGAAATAATCGACGAGCGTCTGCGTTTGATCGGCGAACTAGCCGACCCGGTTCGTTCCGCATACCGCTCTGTCGCGGGCGACGACCATCACCCGACGTTGAGCGCTGCACTGAGCATCCGCGGCGCTGATGCGGAAGACCCTGACGCCGCACCGTCGGCTGAAACCACGTCAGGGTTGGCCGCCGAAGCCGGCCAAGCATCGAGCGGAACGGCCGAGGAGTTCCGAGCTGCGCTCGGCCGCGTGCGACGCAAGGAACTGGAGCGCGGGCTGACCCTGGTCGGCCCGCATCGCGACGACCTGGTGTTTCGGTTGAATGGGATGCCAGCAAAGGGCTATGCCAGCCATGGCGAGTCATGGTCGTTCTCGCTTGCGTTGAAACTTGCATCCGCCGAACTCTTGAGAGCAGAGTCGACGACGGGAGATCCGGTTCTCATCCTCGACGACGTCTTTGCCGAGCTCGACCAGGGCAGGAGGCGCAAGCTGGCCGACGCCGTTCACGATTATGAGCAGGTGCTGATCACGGCAGCCGTGTTCGACGACGTGCCAGACGAGCTGAGAGCGCACACCGTGCACATCGACGCAGGAACGATCGTCGACGAACCAGCCGAGCGCCAGGCGGTGTCAGATGACTGAGTCAGCTGCTGTGTACAACCGGCTGAAGGCGCTCTTCGGCACACCCATTCGCCGATCAGCCGGCAGCGAACCACGGAATCGACCTGAGGCGGAGAGCGTTCCATATGGTGCTGGCCGTGAACCGCGTGGACTCGGCAGTGTGATGGATGCGCTGACAAGCCAGCTGGGCTGGAACTCACCGCTGGCTCAATCGCAGCTTGTGAATTCGTGGAGTGACCTCGTCGGAGAAGACACCGCTGCACATTCGACACCGATCGGGATCGAGGATGGCGTGTTGACCGTGCGCTGCGAGTCGACGGCGTGGGCGACTCAGCTTCGATTGATGCGCACCGAATTGCTACGACACATCGCCGAGCGGTTCACAGACGCGGGCATCGAATCAATCCGTTTTCAAGGCCCCGACGTTCCCACCTGGAAAAGAGGCCCCAGGTCGATTCCAGGGCGTGGTCCACGCGATACATACGGTTAGCAATGCAAATCAGGTCACCCAGGCAAAACAAACGCGCCAGATCGGCGTATATGGCCCGAAGGCGATCTGGTTCTTGATAGAATAAGTAGTCACAACGTGTGCGGTCAGGAGCTCTTTCTTCATATGACATCGGAACCGAACAACGCTCTTCCGGACGACGGTCCAACAGACGGGCCAACTACAGACACCTCGCCAGATCAAACCTCATCGGAAAAGCGGGCTCCGAAGAACTCAGACCGCGGTCGCACGACGCACAGCTATGGTGCTGGCGACATCCAGGTGCTCGAAGGTCTCGAGGCTGTGCGCAAGCGGCCTGGCATGTACATCGGGTCCACTGGCCCGCGTGGCTTGCATCATCTCGTTTATGAAATCGTCGACAACTCCGTCGATGAGGCACTCGCAGGCTATTGCGACCGCATCGACGTGACGATCAACACAGACGGCAGCATCCGTGTCGTCGACAACGGCCGCGGAATCCCCGTCGCGATGCACCCTGTCGAAAAGATCTCGACGGTCGAGGTTGTTCTGACCAAGTTGCACGCCGGCGGCAAATTCGGCGGCGGCGGTTACGCGGTTTCTGGCGGACTGCACGGCGTCGGCAGCTCTGTCGTGAACGCCCTGTCGACCAAGTTCGACGTCGAGGTCAAGCGCAACGGCAACGTGTGGCGCATGTCATTCACCAACGGTGTGCCTGATGCTCCGCTTGCCGAGGGTGAGAAGGTCGACGACACGGGGACGACCATCACGTTCTGGCCGAACGCCGACATCTTCGAAACTGTCGAATTCGATTACGAGACCCTGCGCACGCGGTTCCAGCAGATGGCGTTCCTGAACAAGGGATTGACCATCACCCTGCGCGACAAGCGCGCGCCTGAAGAGGGTGAGGATGCGCGAAGCGACAACTTCCTCTACGAGCGCGGGCTCATCGACTACGTTGAATACCTCAACAACCTGAAGAAGTCAGAGGTTGTGAACGACGAGATCATCGCGTTCGAGTCTGAGGACAACGACCGCAAGATCGCACTCGAACTGGCGATGCAGTGGACAACCGCATACACAGAGAGTGTTTTCACCTACGCGAACACCATCAACACGCACGAGGGTGGAACGCACGAAGAGGGCTTCCGTGCTGCGCTGACGACGCTGGTCAACAAGTACGCGCGAGAGAACAAGATCCTCAAGGAGAAGGACGACAACCTTTCCGGCGACGATGTGCGCGAGGGTTTGACGGCCGTGATCTCGGTGAAGCTTTCCGAGCCGCAGTTTGAAGGTCAGACCAAGACAAAGCTTGGCAACACAGAGGCTAAGGCGTTCGTGCAGAAGGTGGTCGGCGATCAGCTCGGCGACTGGTTCGCACGCAACCCGAATCAGGCCAAAGACATCATCCGCAAGTCGCTTCAGGCGGCATCCGCTCGCATGGCAGCACGAAAGGCGCGCGAGACAGCGCGGCGCAAGGGCCTGCTCGAGGGCGGTGGAATGCCAGGCAAACTCAAGGATTGCCAGAGCAAAGATCCGTCACTGTCTGAGATCTTCATCGTCGAGGGCGACTCGGCCGGCGGCTCCGCAGTGCAGGGACGCAACCCAGAGACGCAGGCGATCCTGCCGTTGCGCGGCAAGATCCTGAACGTTGAGAAGGCCAGGCTCGACCGCGCACTCGGCAACAACGAAGTGCAGGCAATGATCACCGCATTCGGCGCAGGGATCGGCGAAGACTTCAATCCAGACAAGGCCAGGTACCACAAGATCGTGCTGATGGCCGACGCGGATGTCGACGGCCAGCACATCACGACACTGCTGCTGACCCTGCTGTTCCGCTACATGCGGCCGCTGATTGAATTGGGTTACGTCTATCTCGCCCAACCGCCGCTGTACCGGTTGAAGTGGAGTAACGCTCCGCACCAGTACGTGTACTCAGACGTTGAGCGTGACACGCTGCTGGTTGACGGGCAGGCTGCCGGATGGCGCATTCCGAAAGACAACGGAATTCAGCGCTACAAGGGTCTGGGTGAAATGGACTACAAGGAGCTGTGGGAGACCACGATGAGCCCAGAGACGCGCACGCTTCTGCAGGTCACGCTTGACGATGCTGCAGCTGCAGACGAGATCTTCTCGACGCTCATGGGCGAAGACGTCGAGTCGCGACGCAGCTTCATCCAGAAGAACGCAAAAGACGTGCGCTTCCTCGACATTTAATCAGAGGGCCGTCATGGCCGGTCCCTGAGCTTGTCGAAGGGACGACACGGCAACACCTGAGATCGCTTCGACAAGCTCAGCGACCGAATACGAAAAGAAGAATTTATGGCTGACGACGATTTGAATACGCCGGACGACGCACCAGTGGACCACGGCGTGCACGGCAGGATCGACCAGGTCGACCTGCAGTTGGAGATGCAGCGGTCATACCTCGACTACGCGATGAGCGTGATCGTCGGCCGTGCGCTTCCCGAGGTGCGCGACGGACTGAAGCCTGTGCACCGTCGCGTGATCTACGCGATGTTCGACGGTGGATACCGCCCAGACAAGGCGTTCTCCAAGTGTGCGCGCGTCGTCGGCGAGGTGATGGGCCAGTTCCACCCGCACGGTGACTCTGCGATCTACGACGCGCTCGTTCGCCTCGTGCAACCATGGAGCCTGCGCTATCCGCTCGCACTCGGCCAGGGCAACTTCGGCTCTCCTGGCAACGATGGAGCAGCTGCCCCGCGATACACCGAAACGAAGATGGCGCCGCTCGCACTGGAGATGGTGCGAGACATCGACGAAGAGACCGTCGACTTCATCGACAACTACGACGGACGCACCCAGGAACCGTTCGTGCTCCCGAGCAGGTTCCCGAACCTGCTGGTCAACGGATCCGTCGGCATCGCGGTCGGCATGGCCACCAACATCCCACCGCACAATCTGCGCGAGGTCGCAGACGGTGCCCTGTGGCACCTTGCGAACCCAGATGCTCCGCGCGAGGAACTTCTGGCAGCCCTGATGCAGCGCATCAAGGGACCCGACTTCCCAACGGGCGCCCAGATTCTCGGCGTCAAGGGCATCCATGACGCTTACACGACGGGGCGCGGCTCGATCACGATGCGCGCCGTTGTGAATGTCGAGGAGATCCAGGGCCGCACGTGTCTGGTCGTCACGGAACTGCCATACCAGGTGAACCCTGACAACCTGGCGATCAAGATCGCCGACATGGTCAAGGATGGCAAGATCTCGGGCATCGCAGACATCCGCGATGAGACGAGTGGTCGCACCGGTCAGCGTCTGGTGATCGTGCTGAAGCGCGACGCGGTTGCGAAGGTCGTTCTGAACAACCTGTACAAGCACACGCAGTTGCAAGAGAACTTCGGCGCGAACATGCTCGCGATTGTCGATGGTGTGCCCCGCACACTGCCGATTGACGGATTCATCACGGCATGGGTCGATCACCAGATCGACGTGATCGTGCGGCGCACCCAGTTCCGGTTGCGCAAGGCGGAAGCTCGTGCGCACATCCTGCGCGGCTACCTGAAGGCACTGGATGCTCTCGACGAGGTGATCGCGCTGATTCGGCGCTCACCGACGGTCGACGAGGCACGGTCAGGGCTGATGGAGCTTCTCGACGTCGACGAACTGCAGGCAAACGCCATCCTGGAAATGCAGTTGCGCAGGCTGGCAGCGCTCGAGCGTCAGAAGATCATCGACGAGCACGATCAGATCGAAGCCGAAATCGCTGACTACAAGGACATTCTGGCCAAGCCGGAGCGTCAGCGCACGATCATCAGCGAAGAGCTGACCGAGATCGTCGACAAGTTCGGTGATGACCGTCGCACCGAGATCATGTTCGGTTTCGACGGCGACATGTCCATCGAAGACCTGATCCCGGAAGAGGAGATGGTTGTCACCGTC
>DATMTC010000171.1:0-2993 GCA_035565115.1 Microbacteriaceae bacterium
GCCCCGTCAACGGACCGTTTCTGCGGCCGCTTCTCGGCATCCGCAGGGCGACGACGCGGCAGGCGTGCGCAGACGCCGGGCTCGAGCCGTGGGACGATCCGCAGAACCTCGACCCGGCATACGCGCGGGTCAGAGTGCGCACCACCGTGCTGCCGACGCTCGAGCGCGAACTCGGCCCTGGCGTCGCCGAGGCGCTCGTCCGCACCGCCGAGCAGTTGCGCGAGGATGCCGACGCCCTCGACGCGATGGTCGTCGAGACCATCGAGGATATTTGCGAACCTGCAGAAGCCGGCATTGCCGTGTCCGTCGGCGCGCTGACCGCGAACCCGCCTGCGCTGCGGCACCGCATCATCCGATACGTCGTGCAGAGCGAGTTCGGCGTCGCGCTCCACCGGGTGCATGTCGAGGCCGTCGCGCGTCTGGTGACCGACTGGCACGGCCAGAAGCCGCTGGATCTTCCTGGCGTTAGAGTTGCTAGACAAAGCGGGATGCTCGTGTTCAGCCGCGCAGGGCAACAACCATCCGACACACCATCCGAGACGAGCTGAAGGGCCAACCACGTGCAGGAATCCGACATCGCAGACGACCTCACATCGACGCTCGTCACCGAGCACGAGATCCACGAGAAACTCGCCGAGCTCGCCAGGCGCATCGAGGCCGACTACGCGGACAAGGATGTTCTCCTCGTCGGTGTTCTCAAGGGCGCCGTCATGGTCATGGCCGACCTTGCACGCGAGCTGAAGATGCACATCAACATGGACTGGATGGCCGTCAGCTCATACGGTGCCGGCACGAAATCCAGCGGTGTCGTGCGCATCCTCAAAGACCTCGACAGCGACCTGACCGACCGACACGTGCTGATCGTCGAAGACGTCATCGACTCTGGCCTGACCCTCTCGTGGCTGCTGGAGAATCTGCGCACGCGCGGTGCTGCATCCGTCGAGATCTGCGCACTGCTGCGCAAGCCGCTCGCGGCGAAGATCGAGGTGCCGGTGAAGTACGTCGGCTTCGACATCCCGAACGACTTCGTCGTCGGCTACGGCCTGGACTACGCGGAGCGGTACCGCAACCTGCGCTCGGTCGGCGTCTTGGCCCCGCACGTGTACGAGTCGGCAGTCGAGTAGCGAGACCGCCCAGGCGCCTAGCTACGAACGCCCGGTGGTCGAGTAGCTGCTCGCGCGGCGAGCCGCGTATCGAGACCCCGCAAGTCGATCTGCGGTACGGACTCAAGGTCGCTCGCGGGGTCTCGATACGCTCGCTTCGCTCGCTACTCGACCACCGGGCGGGGATTTCGGTGGTCGAGTAGCTGCTCGCGCAGCGAGCCGCGTATCGAGACCCCGCAGGACGATCCGCGATCAGTTCGCCACCAGCGCGGGTTCCGGAGCGGATGCGCGCTGCGGCAGCATGCGCGGCAACGCGAGCGCGGCAGCGCCAGCGAGCAGATACGCGACGATCGGCACCCACAGTCCCGCGGTCACGGCATCCCGCGCAGACGCGACAGTCGGATGCATCCCGACCATGCCGAAATACACGGCGCCCGCGATAGCGACGCCCAACACCATGCCGGTCTGACCGAAGGTGGTGAGTGTTCCGGATGCTGCCCCAGCTTCCGTCGTCGGAACCGTGGCGAGCGTCAACCCCATCAGCGGCATGACCAACAGCATCATGCCGACCCCGGCGAGGCCGAGCGGGATGGCGAGATCCCATCCGGTCAGCGACGCTCCACGCGAACCGATGACCAGCACAGCCCAGCCGAAGGCTCCGGCCTGCACGATGCCGCCGACGAGCACCAGACTCTTACCGAATCTGCGGGCAAGCGGAACCGCGATGCCGGTTACAACCATGGAGCCGATCGCGATCGGAAGAATCGTGACTCCGGCAGACAGCGCGGTGAAGCCGAGCGCCTGCTGCAGGTAGAACAGCAGGATCAGCGCGTATCCGCCGTTGCCGACCGAGGAGAGCACCTGAACGACGAGTCCTGAGCTGAATCCATGGTTGCGAAACAGCGGCATCGGAAGCAGCGCTGAGCCGTCGCGTGCCAGCCGTCGTTTCTGGTGCGCGATGAAGGCCGCAATCGCGAACGGTGCGGCGATGAGCATGGCCCAGATCCACCAGGCCCATCCCGCCTGACGACCGTCGGTCAGGGGGAAAACCACCAGGAAGACGGCAAGCGCCCCAAGCACAACGCCCGCGATGTCGAGCTTCAGCGCGTGCTCCGACCTGCTGTCAGGCACCACGACGAGCGCCACGATGATCAAGACGATTCCGATCGGAATGTTGACCAGGAAGATGCTCCGCCAGCCCGTCTCGAACACATTCGCGGTCACCAGCCATCCGCCGAACAGCAGCCCAGCCACGGCTCCGAGCGCGCTGAGCGCACCTGTGATGCCGAGAATCGGGCCGCGCTCGGACGGCGAGAACATGACCTGGATGCTGGAGAGCACCTGCGGCACCATGACGCCTGCGAACGCGCCCTGCACGATGCGGGTGGCGACCAGCACGTCGCCGGACTGCGCGAGCGAGGCGAGCAGAGACGCAAGCGTGAAGCCCGCGACCCCGATGACGAACACTCGGCGTCGTCCTGCCAGATCCCCCAGGCGTCCACCGGCGATCAGCACTGTGGCGAACGCGATGACGTAACCGGCCAGCGTCCATTCCAGTTGCGCCGGATTTGCGTGAAGGCCTGCGCCGATCGATGGCAGTGCGACGTTGGTGATGGTGGAGTCCATCAAATCCATGAACATGGCGACCATCAGGCTGATCGTCGCGATAACGCGTTTGCTCAACTGCGTGCTTCTTTCGCTCGAAGTGGATGCGTACGGTGTACGCACGGTGTTGCGTACACCGTACGCTGATGTTAGATTCGATGTCAAGGGGGCGTGCTGATGCCAACGATCGACGATGCGGGGACAACTCGACCGGCCGCTGCGCCGACCCAGTCCACGACCCAGTCCACGACCCAGTCCATGACTCCGCCGGCGACTCCGCCGCGC
>DATMTC010000172.1:0-12790 GCA_035565115.1 Microbacteriaceae bacterium
CCCTCGCCGATCGGGTCTGGAATGCTGGATGCCTCGCGGAACGCCAGTTGCAGACTGCGCAGGCCGTCGCGCAGACTGCGAGCGTGCTGATCGCCGATGTGGCGGGCACTTGCCGTGATGAGGCCGGCGAGCGCATCGATGAGCTTGCGTGCTTCGTCGAGGTCGGTCTGGGCATCCGGGGCGTCGGCGAGGCCGCATTTCACGGCAGCAGCGCTCATCAGGTGAACCGCTGTCGTCGTGATCACCTCGACGGCTGGCACGTCGGCGATGTCACGGGTGGCATCAGAAACGAACGCCGTCTCATCGATGTCGGAATCGAATCGGTGGCTGTGGGTGTCGGTCATTACGGTCCTTACAACGTTTCTGCGCGGTATCTGCTAGACTTTCCGTCGGCTCTGAGACATCTGTCTTGGAACGAAAGTGGAGATTCTCCCACCCGCGCTTGACCGCTTTACTAGGTTACCGGGTTGTTTGCACTCCGCCGTCCCGATGACCATCGCGACGGTAGTCAGGGTGCCGTACCAGGCCGACGCAGAACGTGTCGGCAAGATGGTGCGTGGATTTTCTCTTTCGTCGCCGTTCGGCATCCGTCGGGCGACCAGCACAACATTCGTTGACTGAAGGAGAAACAAGATCAGCGATCCCCGTACCAATGACCGAATCCGTGTGCCAGAAGTTCGTCTTGTCGGCCCAGGCGGAGAACAAGTCGGCGTCGTGAAGATCGAGGTTGCACTGCGACTTGCGCAGGAAGCAGATCTCGATCTCGTCGAGGTTGCGCCGAATTCGAAGCCGCCGGTCGCGAAGATCATGGATTACGGCAAGTTCAAGTACGAAGCTGCGCAGAAGGCGAAAGAAGCCAGGCGCAACCAGGCGAACACCATCCTCAAAGAGGTTCGGTTCCGTCTCAAGATCGATAAGCACGACTACGAGACCAAGCGCAAGCGCGCTGAGGGCTTCCTGAAAGCCGGGGACAAGGTCAAAGCCATGATCCTGTTCCGCGGTCGTGAGCAGTCACGTCCAGAGCAGGGCGTGCGTCTGCTGCAGAGATTTGCCGAAGACGTTTCGGAGTTGGGTTCTGTCGAATCCACCCCGACCATCGACGGTCGAAACATGGTCATGGTCATTGGTCCTCTGAAGAACAAATCAGAGGTCAAGGGTGAGGCCAACGCACAACGTGCTGCCTCGAAGGCGCGCGGGCCACAGGCTCCCGCTGCTGACGAGCCGGCTGAAGCGGCGGGGAACACATCCGCCACCGAACAGGAGAAATAATGCCCAAGCAGAAGACGCACTCCGGCGCCAAGAAGCGATTCAAGGTCACCGGCAGCGGCAAGGTCATGAAGCAGCAAGCTGGTATGCGCCACAACCTCGAGTTGAAGTCGACCGACCGCAAGCGCCGACTCAACCAGGACCAGGTGCTCGCTCCGGCAGACGCCAAGGTCATCAAAAAGCTTCTCGGCAAGTAACGCCGCGCACACGACAAGGAACTAGAAGAACATGGCAAGAGTAAAGCGGGCCGTTAACGCCCACAAGAAGCGTCGGGTCATCCTGGAGCGTGCCGAGGGTTACCGCGGTCAGCGGTCGCGCCTGTACCGCAAGGCCAAGGAGCAGGTCACCCACTCGTTCGTATACAGCTACCGTGACCGCCGGGCACGCAAGGGCGACTTCCGTCGCCTGTGGATTCAGCGCATCAACGCGGCAAGCCGCGCGAACGGTCTCACATACAACCGCCTCATCCAGGGCCTGAACCTGGCAGGTGTCGAAGTGGATCGTCGCATCCTCGCAGAGCTCGCCGTCAACGAGCCAAGCACGTTCTCGGCCCTTGTCGAGACCGCCAAGAAGGCACTGCCTGCCGACACCTCCGCGCCCAAGGCGGACACCGCGGCCTAAGCTGCGCATCACGCGGGCGGGTCGGCCCCTGGCGTGTGGTCTTCGACGAATGCGATGACCCGTGCCCGGAGGTCAGCATCGAACAGCAATGCGTAACCATGAGCGCTCCCTGGCGCGGCGATGATTGTCGCCGTGCCAGGGGGCGCTAGCTTTTTGATGTCAACGATCACTTGAGCGGGTTCTGTGTCGAAGTCTGCGGCGACGTAGAGCGTTGGCACGTGGAGCTTTGGTGCTGCCTCCTCGACGTAGTGCGAACCGATTGCTGTCGGTTCGCTGGAGAGCGACACAACCGCGTCTGGTTGTGGCGATGCCGCAGCACCCACCACGACGGATGCCATCGCGCCGATTGACGCGCCGAGCAGCGTCACATGCTTGGCACCGTGTGAGCGCACGTAGTGAAGCACAGCGGTCAGATCCCGCAAATACGATGTGTCTGTCGAGTAGTCGTACATGGCGACCCCCCAGCCCCGCCTTCGTCAGCTCTCCGGCCACATCCGACCACTGGCAGGCATCCTGCCCGATCTCATTCGAGATGATCACGACGGAACTCGCCCCGCCGACAAGCGTGAGAGCCACGTCACCTGCTCGTGCGCCGCGCACGTGTGACGCTGTGACGCACGGTATCGGTGTGACGGCCGGCCGCGCCTGCGGCTTGGTCGCGGATGCCGAGCATCCGGCAAGCACGACGCAGGTCGAGATCGTGACCAGCAGTGCGATGGCCATGCGATGGTACAAACGACTTCGCTGTAGCACGGCGCCAGCATAGCGATTCGGCCGGGCGCGCGCGGCCGCAGGCTGCCAGCCGCGCGAACCGCGGGTCGATCGACATTCTGATCTGCTCGTGCGTCATACTTGTTTCGTGCTGGACAATCCACGGTCGCCCCGCGTTCGCGCGGTTGCCAAGCTGGCGAAGAAGAGCGCTCGTGCTGAGACGGGGCTGTTTCTGCTCGAGGGACCCCAGGCGACCGCTGAGGCACTCGCCTTCCGGCCGGAACTTGTGGCGGAGCTGTATGCGACGCCGACCGCTCTCGATAAACACAGCGACCTGGCCCAGATCGCCGTGGATGCGGGCATCGACGTCGAGTACGTCACAGAGGGCGTGCTCGAAACCATGGCAGACACGGTTACACCGCAAGGTTTCGTGGCGGTGTGTCGGCAGTTCCCCGTGTCGATCAAGGATGTCTTTGCTTCTGGACCGCGTCTTGTCGCCGTTCTCGAGGAGGTCCGCGACCCGGGGAACGCGGGCACGATCGTACGAGCCGCCGATTCGGCAGGGGCGGATGCGGTCATCTTCAGCGGTCGAACCGTCGATCTGTACAACCCGAAGGTGGTGCGGGCGTCGACCGGCTCCATTTTTCACCTTCCCGTGGCCGTCGGTGCAACGCTCATCGACGTGGCAGGTCGCGCGAAGGCCGCCGGATTGCAGCTGTTGGTCGCCGACGTCAAGGGCGAAGACCTCCTGCTGGCAAGAACCGAGGGCATGCTGGCCCGACCGACCGCATGGGTGTTCGGCAACGAAGCGCGTGGCCTGACCGACGAGGACCTTGCACTTGCCGACCGTGCGGTTACCGTTCCGATCTATGGCAGCGCAGAGTCGATGAACCTTGCGACCGCTGCCTCCGTGTGTCTGTACGAATCTGCGTTCGCGCAGCGCAGCTGATCGCTTCGCGATTCTTATAGCTCCACCGCGCTGGCTAAACTTGTGACTCGTGTCCGCATCCTCTGAAGTCCCCGCAGTGCCCCCGATCGATGTGCCTCCGATTTCCGAGCCCGCCGTCGGCCAGGCGGTCGATGAAGCTCTTGCCGCGATCGAAAGCGCAGAAAACTCCGACGCGCTGAAAGCCGTTCGCGTCGCACACACGGGGGAGCACTCGACGCTCGCGCAACTGAACGCGCAACTGCGCACGGTTCCTGTCGATCAGAAGGCCACGCTCGGCAAGCTCGTCGGGCAGGCCCGCGCACGGGTTAATCAGGCGTTCACGCAGAAAGAGGAGCAGATCAAGGCTGCCGAAGATGCGCAGCAACTCGCTGACGAGACGCTCGACGTGACGGCGGTCGCCTCGCTGCGTCGTCGCGGAGCCCGCCATCCGCTCTCGTTGTTGAACGAGCGCATCGCCGACATCTTCGTCGGCATGGGCTGGGAGATCGCGGAAGGTCCCGAGCTTGAGAACGAGTGGTTCAACTTCGACGCGCTGAACTTCGACGAGGACCACCCTGCGCGCGCGATGCAAGACACGTTTTTCGTCGACCCGCCTGCGTCCCATCTGGTGTTGCGTACGCACACGTCGCCTGTGCAGATCCGTTCGCTCTTGGAGCGTGGCGTTCCCTTGTATGTCGTCGCGCCAGGTCGGGTGTATCGCACAGACGAATTGGATGCGACGCACACCCCCGTCTTCAGCCAGGTCGAGGGCATCGCGGTGGACAAGGGGCTGACGATGGCGCACCTGCGTGGAACCCTCGAGCATTTCGCTCGTGCGATGTTCGGCGAAGGGGCCAAGATTCGGCTGCGCCCTAACTACTTTCCGTTCACCGAGCCGAGCGCCGAAATGGATGTCTGGCAGCCGGGAGCGAAGGGCGGTGCGCGTTGGATCGAGTGGGGCGGCTGCGGCATGGTGAACCCGAACGTGCTGCGCTCGGCCGGGATCGACCCAGACGAGTACTCCGGGTTCGCGTTCGGGATGGGGATCGAGCGAACACTCCAGTTCCGCAACGATCTCAATGACATGCGCGACATCGTCGAGGGCGATGTGCGTTTCAGCAAGCAGTTCGGAATGGTGGTCTGATGCGCGTCCCGCTGAGTTGGTTGGCAGAATACGTCGACCTGGAGCCGGGCGCGACGCCCGAAGACGTGCACGCGTCGCTCGTGAAGGTCGGTCTGGAAGAAGAAGACATCCATCGCTTCGAGCTGTCTGGACCGATTGTCGTCGGCGAGGTGCTCGAGTTCGTCGAGGAACCCCAAACGAACGGCAAGACCATTCGCTGGTGCCAGGTGCGTGTTGCGCCCGACGATCAGACCGCCGCTGACGGTGGGCCGGCCGTGCACGGCATCGTGTGCGGTGCACGCAACTTCTTCGTTGGAGACAAGGTCGTCGTCACGTTGCCGGGATCCGTGCTGCCTGGACCGTTCCCGATTGCGGCGCGCACAACCTACGGGCATGTCTCAGACGGAATGATCGCATCCGCCCGTGAGCTCGGCCTGGGGGAGGAGCACGACGGCATCCTGCGCCTCGCCACCGTCGGAATCGACGCCGAGCCCGGCGCGGATGCGCTCGGCCTGCTCGGCCTGGACGATTCGGCCGTCGAGGTGAACGTGACGCCAGACCGCGGATACGCCCTGTCGATTCGCGGCATCGCCCGTGAGTACGCGCACGCAACAGGCGCCGACTTCCGTGACCCCGCAGCGTCGTATGACGACCAGGCAGTCGCTGACGAACAAGTGTTCCCGGTGACCGTCGACGATGCGCGACCGATTCGCGGGCGTCGCGGAGCCGACGTGTTCGTCACGCGCGTCGTTCGCGGCATCGATCCT
Source organism: Microbacteriaceae bacterium (assembly GCA_035565115.1). GTDB lineage: Bacteria > Actinomycetota > Actinomycetes > Actinomycetales > Microbacteriaceae > Rathayibacter_A. The sequence goes on from DATMTC010000172.1 coordinate 5,417, forward strand.
GCTGCGCCGACACCCGCGTGGATGATCGCGCGGCTCACGCTTGCGGGCATCCGGTCGATATCGCTGCCCGTCGATGTGACCAACTACGTGATGCTCGAACTGGGACAGCCCATCCACGCATACGATCTCGACGCGTTGCACGGCGGAATCACCGTGCGCCGTGCGCGCCCAGCAGAGAAACTTGTGACACTCGATGGGCAGGCACGCGCGCTCGACGAGGAAGACCTGGTGATTGCCGACGAGTCTGGAGCCATCGGCCTCGCCGGAGTCATGGGCGGTGCGGCAACCGAGATCTCGGACGACACCCGCAATGTGCTGATCGAGGCAGCGAACTTCGACCCGGTGTCCATCGCACGAACCGCCCGCAGGCACAAATTGCCGTCGGAGGCATCGCGTCGCTTCGAGCGCGGAGTGGATCCGCAGGTCGCGGCTCCCGCGGCGGCACGAGTCGTGCAACTCCTCGTCGAGCTTGCAGGAGGCACAGCGGATGCGCTCGGCTCGCGACTCGTGACAACGACGGCAGCGCAGCCGATCCAGCTTCCTGCCGGCTACGTTTCCGGTCTGATTGGTGTCGACTACACGGACGAGGAGATCCGGTCATCGCTGGCTGAGGTTGGCGCGGTCGTCGAGCTCGCAGGCGAAGACGCCGGATCGCTGCTTGTCACACCGCCGAGCTGGCGCCCCGACCTGATAGACAAGGCGTCGCTCGCCGAGGAGGTCGCGCGAATCGTCGGGTATCACCGCATCCCGTCAGTGCTGCCTGTCGCCCCTCCGGGCAGAGGGTTGACCCGCCCGCAGCGGTTGCGCAGAAACGTGGCGGAGTCCCTGGCGTACGGTGGCGTCACAGAGGTGCTGGCATATCCGTTCGTCACGCAGAAGCAGAACGACACGTTCGGTTCGCCGGACGGCACAGCGGTGCCCGCCGTCAAACTGGCTAACCCGCTCGATGCGACGGTGCCGTTCATGCGCACGAGCCTGATCCCAGGCCTCATCGATGTTGCTCGCCGCAACCTGTCGCGCGGCCTGGTCGACCTTGCGCTGTTCGAGATCGGAGTCGTCTTCCGTCCTGAGGCGAACGCGCTCTACGGCAGTGAGAACGTGCCGCTGGGCGCCATCCGCCCGTCCGATGCCGTGCTTGCCGAGCTGAACGCAGGCATCCCACCCCAACCGCAGCGAGTCGGCGGCCTCTTCCTCGGCAACACCGTCGGAAAGCAGCCGGGGCAGGCGGCGCGTCCTGCCGGAATCGCCGACGCGCTTGATGCCGTGCAGTCGATCGCTGACTCACTCGGCGTGAAAATCGCGACTCGGCAGGGGAACCACAGTGCTCTGCACCCGGGAAGGACGGCGCAGCTGGTCATCGAGACGGATGCTGCCCCAATTGTCGTCGGGTATGCAGGCGAGCTGTTGCCGGCGCTCGCCGCCGACGCCGACCTGCCGCGCGTGGTCGCGCTCTTCGAGGTGGATCTGGACGTGCTGATCTCACGGTCGCCGCTGGAGGTTCCTGTGCACCCGATCAGCGGATTCCCCGCGGCGACACAGGACCTCTCGCTTGTCGTGGCGGCCGACCTGGCCGCTGGCGACGTGTTGAACGCGGTGGTCGCAGGCAGCGGTTCGTTGCTGGAAGACGCACGTTTGATCGACGATTACCGGGGCGCAGGCATCTCCGACGGCATGAAAAGCCTCACGTTCGCGCTGCGTTTTAGGGCGGATGACCGCACGCTGACCGCTGCCGAGGCCACAGACGCGAAGCTGGCGGGAGCGGCTCGCGCTGCCGATCTGTTCGGAGCGACGATCCGCGAGTAGTGCAGAAATGCACCACTGGCGGGCGGGAACAGCCGTTTCGCACCACTCGACGCCGGGCGACGGCCCGCGCCGGATTGGTGCGTGAGCGGCGTGGCGCGCTATGCTCTCGACATGCTTTCGAATCGGCGCAACCACATCGCACAGGTCGTCACGACCTGTGCCGCGCGCCGACGTCTTCGCCTCTCAGACCTGCGCGACCGCCGAATTTAGGCGACGCTCAGCCGACCGTGATCACGGTGCGGCCGCCGGCGTCGCCTGACATTGCGTCCGTCGTCACGGCAGCCAGGCGCTTTATGGCCCGTGACAATCCAGGTCAACACAGTCAATAAGGTAGAAGCATGACTTTCTCCGTCGCCGTCGCTGGCGCATCGGGCTACGCAGGAGGAGAGATCCTGCGCATTCTGAGCTCTCATCCCGAGTTCGAGGTTCGCACCGTCACTGCGCACTCGAACGCCGGCACGCCACTCATTGCGCACCAGCCCCAACTGCGATCGCTCGCGCACCTGACACTGGTCGATTCGACCGCGCAGAACCTCGCCGGACACGATGTGGTCTTCCTCGCACTGCCCCACGGCGCGTCAGGCGAGATCACGGCCGCGCTCGCTGACACCAATCTTGTCGTCGACTGCGGCGCCGACCATCGGCTCACAGACAAGGCAGACTGGGATGCCTTCTACGCCGGCGAATACTCCGGAGCATGGTCGTACGGAGTACCTGAGTTGCCGGCAGGGCCAAAGTCGGCGGCAGGTTCAGGTAAGTTGCGCGACACCCTGGTGGGGGCGCGGCGGATCGCGGCACCCGGATGCAACGCAAGTGCTGTCTCACTTGCCATCGCTCCTGGCATCGCGGCCGGTCTCGTCGACGAGCAAGACATCTCCGCTGTGCTGGCCGTCGGAGTGTCTGGGGCAGGAAAGAATCTGAAGACCCAATATCTCGCAGGTGAGATCCTCGGGTCAGCGAGCCCGTATGCGGTCGGCGGCACCCACCGGCACATTCCTGAGATTCAGCAGAACCTGCGCCTGGCAGGGGCCAAGAACCCGACCGTCTCTTTCACCCCGGTGTTGGTGCCGATGTCGCGGGGCATTCTTGCCACGGTCACGGCGCGTTACCTGCCTGGCACGACGCCGGCGCAATTGCGTGCGGCGTGGGAGAGCGCATACGGCAGCGAACCATTCGTGCAATTGCTGCCAGACGGACAGATGCCGCGCACTGCAGACACGGTCGGCGCGAACACCGCGTTGATCGGATTGGCCGTCGACGAGAACGTCGGAAGGGTGATAGCCGTTCTTGCGCTCGACAACCTCGTCAAGGGCACCGCTGGCGCGGCAATCCAGTCAGCGAACATCGCTCTGGGAATACCGGAGACAACAGGACTCACCACGAACGGGGTCGCACCATGAGCACGAGCGCACCTGCAGGATTCGAAGCCAGCGGGATCGCTGCCGGACTGAAGACCAACGGCAACCCCGATCTCGCCCTGATCGTCAACCGCGGCCCGTCGCAGGCCGCCGCAGCCGTGTTCACAAGCAATCGAGCGCAGGCAAACCCGATCCTGTGGTCCAAGCAGGCGGCGGCGGATGGCGTCGTCTCTGCGATCGTTTTGAACTCGGGCGGCGCCAACTGCTTCACGGGGGCAGAGGGGTTCCAGACGACGCACGCGACGGCCGAAGCCGTTGCATCATCACTGGGTGTTTCGGCCGGAGATGTTCTGGTCTGTTCCACCGGCCTGATCGGCGAGCAACTCGATCGCGCCAAGCTCACAACCGGTGCCGCAACCGCCGCGGGTGCATTGAGCGCTGAAGGCTGGGCGGCGGCAGCGTCCGCCATCATGACCACTGACACCGTGTCGAAAACTGCGGCGCACGCGGCCGACGGTTGGTCGATCGCGGGGATGGCCAAGGGCGCCGGGATGCTCGCCCCTGGTCTTGCGACGATGCTGGTCGTGCTCGCCACAGACGCCGACCTGGCGTCGCACGAGTTAGACGCGGCATTGCGCGAGGCCACCAGGGTCAGCTTCGACCGGCTCGACAGCGACGGATGCATGTCGACAAACGACCAGGTGACGTTGATGGCCTCTGGCGCTTCAGCCATCCGGCCAGACACGGTCGAATTCACTCGGGCGCTCACCGACGTCTGCACCGAGCTGGCGCAGAAACTTCAAGGCGACGCGGAAGGTGCCAGCCACGACATCCGCATCGAGGTCATCGGCGCTGCGTCAGAGGACGACGCGGTCGAAGTCGGCCGTTCGGTTGCGCGCAGCAATCTTTTCAAGGCCGCGATCTTCGGCAACGATCCGAACTGGGGACGCGTGCTTGCCGCCATCGGCACGACGGGCGCGGAATTCGACCCGTACCAGGTCGATGTGTCGATGAACGGCGTGCGGGTCTGCCACGCTGGCGGGCCGGATGCTCCGCGTGAGCAGGTTGACCTTGCTCCACGCGCCGTGCACGTGCTCATCGACCTGCAGGTTGGCTCATCAACCGCGACGATTCTCACCAACGACCTCACGCACGACTACGTGCACGAGAACAGCGCGTACGCGAGTTGAGCATGAACAGCGAGAACAACGAGATCGTCACGCACGCACAAGCGTCCATCAAGGCCGCAACCCTGATCGAATCGCTCCCATGGCTCAAGCGCTTTCACGGCCAGATCATCGTCGTCAAGTTCGGTGGGAACGCCATGGTCAGCCCAGAACTGCAGCGAGCGTTCGCCGAAGACATGGTCTACCTGCGCTATGCAGGCATCCGGCCGGTCGTCGTGCACGGTGGAGGACCGCAGATCTCGGCCATGCTCGAGCGCCTTGGTATCGACAGCGAGTTCCGCGGGGGATACCGGGTGACGACCCCAGAGGCAATGGACGTTGTCCGCATGGTGCTCACCGGACAGATCAGCCGCGACCTCGTCGGGCACATCAATGAGCACGGCCCGCTGGCCGCCGCGCTGTCCGGTGAGGATGCCGGGCTCTTCCAGGGCCGCAGGCGCGGCGTTGTGCTCGACGGCGAAGAGGTTGACCTCGGGCTGGTCGGCGACGTGATCGGGGTCAACCCGGAGGCCGTGCACGCTCAACTCGATGCAGGTCGCATCCCGGTTGTCTCCTCGATCGCGCCAGATCTCGACACCCCTGGTCAATCGCTCAACGTCAACGCGGATGCCGCTGCCGCAGCGCTTGCCGTCGCTCTCGGCGCCGCCAAGCTCGTGATCCTGACCGATGTCGCCGGCCTGTATCGCGACTGGCCAGACCGCGACTCACTTGTCTCGATGATCGAAGCGGACGAGCTGCGCCGCCTGTTGCCAGCTCTTGAGTCAGGGATGATCCCGAAGATGACCGCATGCCTCGAGGCCGTCGACGGCGGAGTGGCAAAAGCAGCCATCATCGACGGTCGAGTGCCGCACTCGATCCTGCTCGAGATCTTCACGCAAAGCGGCATCGGAACGGAGGTGGTCGCGAAATGAACACGATCACGAAAGACAGCTGGAAAGATCGCTTCGGTGCATCGGTGATGCGCTCCCTTGCCACACCGCAACTCATGCTCGAGCGTGGAGAAGGCTGCTACGTCTGGGACGTCGACGGCAACCGGTATTTGGACTTCCTTGCCGGTATCGCCGTGAATTCGCTCGGGCACGCCCACCCGGTTCTGGTGGATGCCGTTGCAAAGCAGATCGCAACGCTCGCGCACGTGTCGAACTACTTCGCAACGCCGTCTCAACTTGAATTGGCCGAACGCCTGTGCCGGTTGACCGGAGCAGGGGAAGCCGGACGAGTGTACTTCGGCAACTCCGGCGCTGAGGCGAACGAGGCGGCGTTCAAACTCGCCAGGCTGAACCGCGGCGACGGGTCGCGTGACCGCATCATCGCACTGAACAACTCGTTCCATGGACGCACGATGGGCTCCCTCGCCCTGACCGGCAAACCGCAGATGCGTGAACCGTTCGAGCCGATGCCGGGTGGTGTCGAACATATCGACACCACCATCGAGGCACTCGAGGAAACCATCGACGACACCGTCGCGGCACTGTTCGTCGAGCCCATCAAGGGCGAAGCCGGCGTGCTCGACCTGCCTGCCGGGTACCTGAAGCGCGCGAGGGAGCTCACCGAGGAACACGGTGTTCTGCTCATCCTTGACGAGATCCAAACCGGCGTGGGACGCACCGGTCGCTGGTTCGCGTTCGAGCACGCAGGCATCACCCCGGATGCGATCACGCTGGCAAAGGGGATGGCCGGCGGTGTTCCGATCGGCGCCCTGGTCACCTTCGGCTGGGCATCCGACTTGTTCACCCGTGGCCAGCACGGGAGCACATTCGGTGGGAACCCGCTTGCGACAACCGCAGCCAACGCGGTGCTCGGCGAGATCGAACAGTCCGGTCTCGTGGCAAACGCCGCCGCGCGCGGTCAGCAGTTGCGCGCCTTCATTCGCAGCATCGACTCCGCACTGATCGGCGAGCTTCGCGGCTCTGGGCTGCTGATCGGGGTCGGCCTCACCGAGCCCGTGGCAGAGGCCGTGGCATCCGCCTGCCTTGACAATGGACTGGTCGTGAATGCGCCGAACGATTCGAGCATCAGAATCGCGCCGCCACTGATCGTCGGCGACGCGGAGATCGCAGAATTCGAGCGGCGATTCGTCTCGGCACTCACAGCCGTCGCATCCGCCTGACCGAGCACCATCGACTAGAAAGCACTCACATGACCCGTCACTTCCTTCGCGACGACGACATCAGCCCGGCGGAGCAGGCCGAGATCCTTGATCTGGCGGATGCGATCAAACGCGACCGCTGGGGGTACACGCCGCTGGCCGGGCCACAAACCGTCGCGGTGATCTTCGACAAGTCATCAACGCGCACCCGCGTCTCGTTCGCGGTCGGCATCGCAGATCTCGGCGGCAGTCCACTGATCATCAGCACCGCGAACAGTCAACTCGGCGGCAAGGAGACCCCGTCTGACACGGCTCGCGTGCTCGAGCGGATGGTGTCGGCCATCGTCTGGCGCACGTACGCACAGCGCGGCCTAGAAGAGATGGCGGCAGGCACCGCGGTTCCCGTGGTCAACGCGCTGTCTGATGACTTCCATCCGTGCCAACTGCTTGCCGACTTGCAAACAATCCGTGAGAAGCGCGGAAGCCTGGCCGGGCTCACCGTTGTGTTCCTCGGCGACGGCGCAAGCAACATGGCCCAGTCATACGTGCTTGCGGGAGCAACGGCCGGAATGCACGTTCGGATCGCGGCACCGGTCGAATATTCGCCGAGCGAGGCGGTGGTCGCCGACGCGGATGCGATCGCCGAGAACACCGGCGGATCCGTCACGATCTACACCGACCCGCTTGAGGCCGTTGCGGGCGCGGACGTCGTCGTCACAGACACCTGGGTGTCCATGGGGCGTGAAGAAGAGAAGGCGCATCGGCTGACCGTGTTCGGCGGATACAAGGTCACAGCAGAACTCATGGCGCTGGCGAAGCCTGACGCGCTGTTCATGCACTGCCTGCCCGCGGATCGCGGCTACGAGGTCGATGCCGACGTGATCGACGGTGAGCAGAGCATCATTTGGGATGAGGCAGAGAACCGGCTGCATGCGCA
>DATMTC010000173.1:0-11787 GCA_035565115.1 Microbacteriaceae bacterium
GCGCCTGGCCGGCTCGCTCGTGCTGAGCGGCTTCACCATCTTTCTGCTCATTGTCGCTGCTGCGATCGTCGCCGGCGTGCTGAGTGGACGGTACTGGATTCTGTTCGTCATCCTGCCTGGCATGCTTGGCGCGTTCGGCTACTACACCCGCAGGTTCGGCAAGGCGTTGCGGTATTCGATCTCTGGCACCGCGGACGGGGTGCGGGTCGGGTTCGGCCTGTTCGCCACGAGCAGCGAGACGCTGCCGCCCGGTCGCATCCACGCTGTGGAGGTGGTGCAGCCACTGTTGTGGCGGCCGTTCGGCTGGTGGCAGATCCGTATCAACACCGCGGGTCATTCGCGTCAGAAGGGTGCTGCAGGGGAGTCGAACACGACGACGTTGCCGGTCGGCAGTGTCGGCGACGTGCAGAAGGTGCTGCCGCTGCTGCTTCCTGGCATCGCAGATGAGCGCAGGGCCGCTGTCGCCCTGGCCGGGATGACACGGAACGCGGACCAGTCGGTGTTCGCAGACGCGCCGAAGCGTGCGCGGTGGCTGCGGCCGTTTTCGTGGCGGCGCACGGGCTACACGATCATCGACGGCGTGGTGGTGCTTCGTCACGGCGTGATCTGGCGGCGCATCGTCTTCGTGCCGCTCGCCAGGCTGCAGAGCGTCGAGATCGAGCAGGGGCCGGTGCGCCGGATGTTCGACCTCGCCGAGGCGAAGCTGCACACCGTTGAGGGGCCGGTGCATCCGCGGCTGTCTGTGATCGCGACCGATTCCGCCCTCGAGCTGTTCGACACGGTCTCGACCGGGGCCATCCAGTGGGCTGCAAGCGACACGAGCCACAGGTGGAATGCCGGTGCGGCGGGTACGCCGGGTGGGCCGGGTGGGCCGGGTGTCGCGGAGAATCAGGAGTCCGCGTCGTGAGCACGCTTCCGCCAGCAGGTGTCCCTGCACAGCGCCGGTCGGGCAGGCTTGGCGTCGGCATCATCGGCGCAGGACGGGTCGGCCCGATTCTCGGTGCAGCTCTGGCAGGCGCCGGGCACGCGATCGTCGGGATCACCGCTGTCTCGGAGTCGAGCAGGGAGCGGGCGGCGGCCATCCTGCCTGGTGTGCCCATCCTCGAGATTCCCGAGGTGATCGAACGCAGTGAACTGGTGTTGTTGGCGGTTCCGGATTCTGAGCTGGAGGCGCTCGTCGCGGGCCTTGCCGCGACCGGAGCGTGGCAGCCTGGCCAGCTTGTCGTGCACACCGCACCCGGATTCGGCGTCGGCGTGCTCGGCCCTGCGCTGGCGGCAGGCGCGATCCCGCTTGCAATCCACCCTGCCATGTCGTTCTCTGGAACGAGCATCGATCTCACCAGGCTGGCCGAGACCTGGTTCGCCGTCACCGCCCCGACCCCTGTGCAACCGATCGGCCAGGCGCTCGTCGTGGAGATGGGCGGTGAGCCCGTGATCGTCGACGAGGACGATCGCACAGCATACGCAGAGGCGATCGCGACTGCGACAACATTCTCGCGTGCCATCGTGGCGCAAGCCACAGACATCCTGGCCGGCATCGGCATGGAGAACCCAGGCAGTTACCTCGCGTCACTCGTGCGATCCAGCGTTGAGGATGCGCTCACCCAGGCAGGAACCGTCATTCCGCCGACGCTCCCCGACCTGGACGAGTGACACGGACGAGTGACACGGACGAGTGACACGGACGAGTGAGCGTGGCCGAGTGACACGTGTCGGGGCCGGGCTCGCAGTACGGAAGAATGGCACGGTGACAGCCTCCACGCCACAGCTCTTCGATCGGATCGATTCCGTCCGTGCCGCGCTCGACGAGCATCGGCTCGCCGGGCGCAGCATCGCCCTTGTTCCCACGATGGGAGCACTGCACGACGGGCATCTCGGCCTTGTCGAACGCGCAGCTGAACTCGCGGATGTCGTGATCGTGTCGATCTTCGTGAACCCGCTGCAGTTCGCACCGACAGAAGACCTCGACAGGTACCCTCGCAATCTTGACGCCGACCTGGCGGCGCTCGCCGACCGCGCGCAGCTGGTGTTCGCGCCATCCGTGGCCGACATGTATCCGGACGGTCCAACGCAGACGCGCGTGACCGCCGGTGACGTCGGCGAACTGTACGAAGGTGCGTATCGGCCAGGCCACTTCGACGGCGTGCTCACGGTCGTTGCGAAGCTGTTGAACATCGTGCAACCGCAGTTCGCCCTGTTCGGGCAGAAGGATGCGCAGCAGATCTTCCTCGTTCGTCAAATGGTGCGCGACCTCAACCTGCCGGTGTCGATCGAAGCTGCAGTGACGGTTCGCGACCCAGACGGGCTCGCGCTCTCCAGCCGCAACCGCTTTCTGGATGGTGCGGCTCGGTCGGCAGCGCTCGTGCTGTCCGCCGGATTGCGCGCGGCAGCGGATGCAGCGGCGCAGGGAGTGGATGCCGCGCTGGCGGCCGCTCGCACACGCCTGAGCGAAGAAGCAGCGGTTAGGCTGGATTATCTCGTCGCCGTTGATCCGAGAACGTTCCTGCAGGTCGATGGCGCATACCGCGGCCCTGTGACTGTGCTGGTCGCAGCGCGCGTGGGCGGAACTCGCCTCATCGACAACACCCAGTTCGACGTCGGGTAGCGTGTGCGACCCGGGGTCGATACGCTCGGGTGGCGAGCTGGCGCCCGCTGCTAGACGACCACCGGCCCTCATGCCCGAATGACAGAAAGACCCGCCATGGCTCCCGATGACAACACGCCACCCGAACTCACTGACGTTGAAATCAGCGAGCAGAAGGCGGTGCGCCTGGCCAAGCGCGAGCAGCTCATCGCCGCGGCCGACAGCGCCGCCGGTGGTGCATACCCGGTGACACTGCCGATCACAGACACGATCCCAGCGCTGCGCGAGCGGTTCGGCGACCTGAAGGCCGACGACACCACTGGAGTCATCGTGGGCGTCGCAGGTCGCGTCGTCTTCGCACGAAACACAGGCAAGCTGTGCTTCGCGAGCCTGCAATCAGGCGATGGCAGTCGCATCCAGGCGATGGTGTCGCTCGCATCCGTCGGTGAAGAATCCCTGGCCAAGTGGAAGGAACTCGTCGACCTCGGCGACCATGTCTTCGTCAAGGGCGAGGTGATCTCCAGCCGCCGCGGCGAACTTTCCGTGATGGTCAGCGAGTGGCAGATTGCCGCGAAGGCGATTCTTCCCCTGCCGAACCTCTATTCGGAGCTCAGCGAGGAAACGCGGGTGCGCAACCGCTATCTCGACCTCATCGCTCGCGAGCAGGCCAGAACCAATGTGCTCAACCGCTCGAAGGCGGTGACGAGCCTCCGCCGCACATTCACCGATCGCGGCTTCATCGAGGTTGAGACCCCGATGCTGCAGACCATGCATGGCGGAGCATCCGCTCGCCCGTTCGTCACGCACTCCAACGCGTTCGACACCGAACTGTATCTGCGCATTGCACCTGAGCTGTTCCTCAAGCGTGCTGTCGTCGGTGGAATCGAGCGCGTCTACGAGATCAACCGCAACTTCCGCAATGAGGGTGCAGACTCGACGCACTCGCCGGAGTTCGCGATGCTCGAAGCATACGAAGCGTACGGCGACTACAACACCATGGCGTCGCTCACGCAGACACTGATCCAAGACGCCGCCGTCGCGATTTCGGGCGGGCACACGGTGACTTGGGCTGACGGCACCGAGTACGACCTCGGCGGTGAGTGGGATCGGATCTCCATGTTCGACAGCCTCTCGCAGGCCACCGACACTCAGATCACCCCGCAGACTCCGATCGAGCAGCTGAAGGAGATCGCCGACGCGGCCGGGCTCGAGGTGCCGCATCCGATCGCCGGCAAGTACATCGAGGAACTGTGGGAGCACTTCGTCAAGGGCTCGCTGCACCGGCCGACGTTCGTGATGGATTTTCCGGTGGACACCAGCCCTCTCGTGCGCGCGCACCGTTCCATCGATGGCGCCGTGGAGAAGTGGGACCTGTACGTTCGCGGCTTCGAGCTGGCCACCGGATACTCCGAGCTCGTCGACCCGGTCGTTCAGCGCGAGCGTTTCGTTGAGCAGGCGCGCCTGGCCGCTGCCGGTGACGACGAGGCCATGCGGCTCGATGAGGAGTTTCTGCGTGCCCTCGAATTCGGCATGCCGCCTTCCGGCGGAATGGGCATGGGCATCGACCGTCTGCTGATGGCACTGACCGGTCTCGGCATCCGCGAGACCATCATGTTCCCGCTCGTCAAGTAGCGCCGTTCGACGCGGTCGCGAATTACGGTGGCGAAATACAGGAGATTTTCGCCGACACGCCGTGTGGCCGTGATTCACCGGAGTGTCGCGAAAATCTCCTGTAATGGCTATCCATGTCAGTGCCAGGATGGCCGGCCCGTTTCTGTATGGGATTGCCGGTGTTTCGTGGTTATCAGCGCCCTTTTCTGGCTAGTGCGCCAGTTGAACTGGCGCGATAGCCAGCAAGTGGCGCCGGTAGCTGCGCCCTTGGACCGGGCGGGGCGTTGGGTTACTGAGTTACGCGCAGGTCAACTGCACCGGCCAGCCGCGCCGGTAACTCAGGAAGAACGCACCAGCGGCCAGCTTCGGCCCGCGTGATGACGCGGATCTCCGACCCGCGGCATCCGATTTACCTGAGTTACCGCGAGCTCGGCTGCGGCATCCAGGCAATCCGGCCCCGCACCGCCGCAAACTGGCACTCACATGGATAGCCACTTCTCCTGTATTTCGACGGGTTCTACAGGGTTCGACGGGTCGAGGTAGGGGCAGGCGGGCAGGGGACGGGGTTCGACGACCGGATGCCGCGTCAGGCCGGCGGCTGCTCGTGGTAGCCGCGTAGATGCTGCTGGGTCAGGGCTTCCATCTGCTCGTCGCTGAGATCATCCATCGCCTTGGCCTCGTGCTTGTCGGTTCTGATCCAGCGCATGAACAAGATGATCAGAACAGGCACGTCCGCGATCTCGGCGATGAACCACAGAAAGTCGCCCGACAGATGCTGATCGTGCAGCGCGTTGGGAAACCAGCCTGGCACAACCCCGGTAATCGTGCGCGCGCCGTCGAGAACACTCTCATTCAGACGCAACAGGATGCCGGGGATCGCATCCATCACAAGCTCCACGAATGCAAGCAGGAATTCCGCGGTGATGAACAGGCTGGTGCGCACAACCGAGTGCCCCATGATCGGCAGCACCATCAGCAGTCCGGCGATCGGAACAAGAACGGTGATCATGGCCTCCGCGCTCGGGCTGGCGCGCAACACGTAGGCGAACGGTGTCAGGAAGACCATGAATGCCGCGAGTGCAAGCAGCGGCGCGAACACGGCGTTGCCGAGCAGCTTGATCGGCCACGAGTTCAGGATGCGGTCGACCACCCGAAGCGGCGCACCGCTGAGCGCCACCCTGGTGAGCTCGATGGGGCGGCCAAGCGCAAGCAGGCCTGGCACGGCGAACAGCAGCAAAGCGATCCTGGTCGTGAACGCCCAACGTAGTTCTGTGCTGTAAGCACCGAGGAATCCGAACGACACCCAGGCGTATGCGCCGAGGCCGAGCAGGTAGAACCCGAGTGTTGGAAGCAGTGGCCAGCGCACGCCTGCCCGGTGCGCGAACCGGATGCCAAACGCATACAGGACACCGAACACGACGATGACGACGAGCGCGACGGGGTCGAGCTGAAATGTGGTGAGAAAGGTGAAAACGGGGGGCGTGGTCGTGCTTTCGTTTTGGATGACGGGGTGGTCCCCATTATCGGTCACTCAACTGTGCGAGACACCCAAGTGCGAAATACCCGAGCAATCAGCTGAGCGTCACTTCCACGCGGCAACCGGTGCGACAACCCCGAGCTGGCGGGGAGCCAAAATCTTCTGCATGATCAGAGTTGCCCCTCCGACAGCAGCCGCGTCGGTGAGCTGCGGCGACAACTGCACGCGGATGCTGTGCTTGGCCCGCGCGACGAACTCCGTTGCGACCCGTTGCCGGATGATGTTCAGGTATATCGATCCGACGACGGCAAACGACGGACCGCTCAGCACGATCGAGTCGAGATCGAGCAGATTCGCCATTGCCACAACCGCGTCTGCGAGGCTGTCTGCCGACTCCGTGATCAGTTCGCGCGCGAGCTCGTCGTCTCGAATCGCTGCGGATGCCACAGCAGCGAAATCACCGAACGGATCGCCGTCCTCGGTCAAGACGATCGTGCTCGCCCGGCCGGTGGCAAGCGCTGCGCGCGCGTTTGCGGCGATGGCCTTCGGCCCCGCGATCTCCTCGATCGTGGCCGACGTTCCCGCTGAACCCGCTCCATACAGCCTGATCTGTCCAAGCTCGCCCGCGTTCGAGCTTGCCCCGCGATACACGGTGCCGCCGAGCACGAACCCAGCACCGAGCCCTGCCCCCATGTAGATGCTGCAGTGCGCCGCAGCATTGGCCACTGCACCGCTCCAAAAGTCTCCAACGGCCGCTGCGGTCGCATCGTTGTCAAGGACGACCGGCAGCGACGTGGCTTCGGCAAGCGCGGTCTCGATCGGGAAGTCGCTCCAGGCCTGCAGGGTGGGTGGCGCAAGAACGCTGCCAGCGTCAACATCCAACGGCCCTGGTGCCACAACACCGATCCCGACGATGAGCTCAACATCGATACCCAGGCTCGAGATGAACGAGGTGATCTGCGATCCGATTGCGCGAACAGCGTCGGCGGGTGCGGCGTCGCCTGCACCCTTTGTGCGCAACCTGCCGACGATTGAGCCGCCGAGATTCGTCACGACATAGGTGATGGTGTCTGCGCCAAGTTGGATGCCGATGGCGAACCGCGACGACGGATTGATGCCGAGCAGCACGCGAGGCTTTCCTCCGGTTGATTCACCCCGGCCGGCTTCGAGAACGAGGCCGTCTGTCAAGAGCTGCCGCACCACGTTGGACATCGTGGCCTGCGTCAGACCGGTGCGCTCAGCCAATTCGACGCGGCTGATCGGCCCGTGCATCCTGATCAGGTCGAGAACGAGTCCCCGACTGGTCGCCGTCGCAAGTGACATCCGTTGCCTAGCCATGTTGCTCCCCTCGTTCCCCATCCGTTATCTTAGGATTATCACGCTTTATAAAGTTACCTAACTAAGTCGTCGAGAGCGTTGGACCACCGATGTCCTGCCGCGTGTTTGACGCATTCATGCACGAAGGGTCACCGTTGTCTCTGCGCCTCACAGAACCGATTACATCCGATTCAAGCGCATCCGCGAGTCACGCGAGTGTCTCACAGTCGCTTTCAGCACTACCGTGGACGGTCAGCGCTGTCACGGGCCCGGTGCCGACCGGCATCGATCTTCAGAACATTCCCGCCGCGGTTCCTGGCTGCGTGCACACCGACCTGCTGTCTGCTGGCCTGATCCCCGATCCGTTCGATGGAACGAACGAAGCCGACATCCAGTGGATAGGAAGAACGACGTGGCGATACGACCTCGACTTCACCTGGCACGACTCTGGCTGGGCGCGGCACGATTTGGTGGCCGCCGGCCTTGACACCTTCGCCACGATCCAGCTCAACGGCCGGACCATCGGTCGCACGCAGAACCAGCACCGCTCGTACCGCTTCGACATTCGCGACGCGCTCAGAGACGGCACCAATCGGCTCAGCGTGACGTTCGAGGCACCCGTGGAGGTCGCCGAAGCCCGCAGCACCGAGCACGGCGAACTGCCGCACACCAATCACCGTCCGTACAATGCGGTTCGCAAGATGGCGAGCAATTTCGGTTGGGACTGGGGGATCGACGTCGCGACCAGCGGCATCTGGAAACCCCTGTCGATCGAAAGCTGGTCTGGGGCGCGAATCGCAGCCGTGCGCCCGCTCGTCGATGTGCACGGCACGTCGGGTGTTCTCACCGCGCACATCGACCTCGAGCGCGACGGTGTCAACGCTGCGGCCGCCATCCGCGTCGCTGCCGAGGTGGGCGGCGTGCGTGTCGAGGCGCAGCTCGATGATGACCAGACGTCGGCGTCGGTCGTTGTTCGCGTTCCAGAGGTCAACGTGTGGTGGCCGCTTGGTCATGGCGAGCATCCGCTGTACGACGTGCACGTAACGGCAGAGTCGGATGCTGGTGGTACAGACAGCTGGAGCGGCAGGATCGGGTTTCGCACGATCGAGTTGAACACGACGGCCGACGAGGCAGGCACACCGTTCATACTCCAGGTGAACGGCCGAGCTATTCAGGTGCGCGGCGCGAACTGGATTCCAGATCACGCCTTCCTCACCGAGATCGACCGTGACCGATATGCCCGTCGTGTGACGGATGCCGTCGAGGCGAACATGAACCTGCTGCGGGTTTGGGGCGGTGGAATTTACGAGGACGACGACTTTTACGCCGAATGCGACGAACGTGGCGTGCTCGTCTGGCAAGACTTTCTCTTCGCGTGCGCCGCATACGCGGAAGAGGAGTGGCTCGCTCAGGAAGTTGAGGCTGAGGCGCGAGAGGCGATCACCCGCCTCAGCGCGCATCCTTCGCTTGTGATCTGGAACGGCAACAACGAGAACATCTGGGGATACGTCGAGTGGGGTTGGCGTCAACGGCTCGGCGAGCGCACCTGGGGCAACGGGTACTACCGCGAACTTTTGCCAGAGCTCATCGCAGAGCTCGACCCGACGCGTGCATATTCGCCCGCGAGTCCGTACTCATTCAGCGAGTACCTGCATCCGAACGATCCGGCCAACGGCACCATGCACGTCTGGGATGTCTGGAACACAAAGGACTACACGGTCTATCGCGACTATGCCCCCCGTTTCGTCTCCGAGTTCGGTTTTCAGGGACCTCCTGCGTGGTCGACGCTGACGCGGGTCGTTCACGACGAGCCGCTTGATCCGTACGGCGCCCAGATGCTGGTGCATCAAAAGGCGAACGAAGGGAACCTCAAGCTCGAGCGCGGAATGATCGGGCACCTGCCTGTGCCGCGAACGATCGAAGACTGGCACTGGTCGACCCAGCTGAATCAGGCGCACGCACTGCGGTTTGGCATCGAGCACTTCCGCTCGCTCGCGCCGCACAACACGGGAACCATCGTGTGGCAGCTCAACGACAATTGGCCTGTCGTCTCATGGGCGGCGGTGGACTTCGACGAGCATCGAAAGCCGCTCTGGTATGCGTTGCGGGATGCATATCGCCCACGCCTCGCGACAATTCAGCCACGAGCCGGCGGGTTGGCGGTCGTCTTGCTGAACGACACCGACGATGCATGGTCGGGTCGCATTCGCGTTTCGCGGCAGGCGTTTGACGGTACCGTTCTCGGTGAGTTGACTTTCGAGGCATCCGTCCCGGCTCGTGGGGCAGGCACGACCCCCATCCGGGAAGACCTGGCGGAAGCCGCGAATCCCGGCCAGGAGATCCTTGTCGCTGAATCGATTGCAGGCGACGCGGGATTTGAACGCGCCATCTGGAATTATGCCGACGTTGTCGATCAGAAGCTGGATGCGGCGGCAATCGATGTGAGCTGCGTCGTTATCGACGGCGGCTGCGTGGTGCAGGTCGTTGCGCGCAGTTATGTGCGCGACATCTTTCTTCATGTCGACAGAGTCGACCCGGATGCGACAGTTCGTGACGGCATGATCACGCTTCTCGCCGGCGAGCGAACCGCCATCCGAATCGACAGCATCCGAATCGACAGCAGCCGAATTGACAGCGGCCGAGTGATTGACCCGGCACGGTATGCATCGGGTGAGGTCGTGCGAACCGCGAACGACCTGCTCAGCAAGCAGATCTAACCGTGGTGGCGCCAGGTCCTGGTCAGTTGCGAGATACTGCACTGGTGGATGATCAAGCCGACACAGAGGAGATTCGAGAACAGAGACCGGTCGGGCTTGTATTGCGCCGATCTCCGCGGATGCTCGGCATCGAGCCGTTCTACGCCGAATTCATCTCAGGAATGGAGGAGGTGCTCGACGAACGGCACGGGTCAGTTCTGCTTCAGGTCGTGCCGTCGCTTGAGAGCGAGCTCGATAGCTACCGCAGATGGGCGGCATCCGAACAGGTGTCTGGCGTCGTGCTCGGTGACCTGATCGAAGACGATGTGCGTCCGGGCTTCCTGCACGACCTCGGCGTGCCGACGCTCGTGCTCGGTGAACCGGAACTGCCACCGGGGGTATCGGCCATCCGCGTCGACAATTACGGTGCAATGCGCGCAGCTGTGCAGAAGCTTGCGTCGCTCGGCCACAAGCGAATCGGCCGGGTGAGCGGCCCGCCAGGCCTTTATCACACCCAGCAACGCACGGGAGCGTTCGCGACAGCCACGGCCGAAGCAGGAGTAACGGCCAACACAGTCGAGGGTGACTACACCGAGGAAAGCGGCGAAGACGCCACCCGCAAGCTGCTCGGGATGCAAGAGCGGCCGACAGCCATCATCTATGACAACGATGTGATGGCCGTTGCAGCTCTCGGCGTCGCGTACGAACTGCACATCGCGGTGCCAGAGGAACTGTCGTTGCTCGCGTGGGACGATTCGACGCTGTGCCGCCTGGCTGTTCCGCCGCTCTCGGCAATGGGCAGCGACGTCCATGCCCTTGGTGCGCTGGCGGCGCGGATGCTGCTGCAGGTGATCGATGGGGGAGAGCCGGCAATTCAGCAGGCACCACCTGCGCAGTTCATCGCACGCGGTTCGACGGACGCGCCGGCGTAGGGCGCCCCGGGGGTGCGGATGCCGGCACCCGGAGACCGCCTCACGATTCTGGTGGTCGAGTAGCGAGCGCCAGCGAGCGTATCGAGACCCGGTGACGCTCCTATGGTGCGGAACCGCAGATTGGCTTGCGGGGTCTCGATACGCGGCTCGCTGCGCGAGCTGCTACTCGACCACCGGGACGGTGACGACTCCGGTGGTCGAGTAGCGAGCTTGCGAGCGTATCGAGACCGGCGAGCCGCCTATGGTCCGGAACCACAGATCGTCTCACCAGGTCTCGATACGCGGCTCGCTGTGCGAGCTGCTACTCGACCACCGAAACGGTGCTGGTGGTCGAGTAGCGAGCGCCAGCGAGCGTATCGAGACCCGGCGGCCCTCCTGTGGTCCGGAACCGCAGACGGCCTTGCGGGGTCTCGATACGCGGCTCGCTGTGCGAGCTGCTACTCGACCACCGAAACAGTGACGGTGGTCGAGTAGCGAGCGCCAGCGAGCGTATCGAGACCCGGCGACGCTCCTATGGTCCGGAACCGCAGATTGGCTTGCGGGGTCTCGATACGCGGCTCGCTGCGCGAGCAGCTACTCGACCACCGAATGACATCACGGGAACGTGTACGTGAGCGCCCTTCCATCCGACTTGCGCAGGTCGAGCGGCGTGAGCTCAGACTGCAGAACGAGCACAGCGCCGCCCACGGCAGCGGCATCTGCGCCGCTGGCCGACAGAACAACTCTGGTCGGATGAACGTGGCGCACGAACGTGCTGCGGTCGAGTTCGTCTTGCACGCGCGCAAGATAGTTCGCGCCCGCTGACGTGAAGCTCGGGCCGGCAAGGACGATCAGTTCGAGGTCGAAGAGATTGGCGAGCGACACGGCGGCCTTGCCGACGTAGCGCGCGGACGCATCGATGATTTCGCGCGCGTCGGCATCACCTCGGCTTGCGGCGCGCGCGATGCGGGCGAAGTTCACCACTGTCTCCGTTGGGCCGTCAGTGAGCCCTAATCTCGCGGCCAAATCGGGTTGCATTCGAGCGCGCGTGATCACCGCTGTCGGTCCGGCAAAGTTCTCAAGGCACCCTCGATTTCCGCACGAGCACGGCGGTCCGTCGACGTCCAGCGACACATGACCGATCTCGATCCCGTTTCCCGAGCTTCCGCGATACGGCTCTCCTTCGACCAC